>JAVHVL010000331.1:0-3234 GCA_032160565.1 Pseudonocardiales bacterium
GAGCGGTTGGTGATCGCGAGATGGATGCTGACCGCTCCACCCGCTGCGGCGCGCGCGGGATCGGCGCTGCGGCGGTTGGCGATGCGGACACGGGAGCGGTAGACGACCAGCGCGGACACCACCGGGATGGCCAGGGCCAGGATCCCGGCCCGGACGAGGTCGACGACCCCGAGCGTGAGGCCGCACAGCAGGGCGGTGGCCCCCGCCGCGATCATGCAGCTGGCGCGTGTGGTGAAGCCCGCCCGGAACCGCGCCACGGGCTCAGCGCGCCCCACCGACGGATGCGGCCCCGGAGGGGATCGCGGTGGTATGGGCGATGCGCCCGAGCAGGTCCTCCGCCGTGCGGCCGGCGAGGTGCGCGTCGGAGGTGAGCAGCAACCGGTGGGCCAGGACGTGCACGAGCAGGTACTGCACGTCGTCGGGGATCACGTAGTCGCGGCCGTCCAGCGCGGCCCACGCCTTCGCGGCGCGCACCAGCTGCAAGGTGGCGCGGGGGGAGGCGCCCAGCCTGATCTCCTGCGCGCGTCGCGTGGCTTCGGCCAGATCCACGGCGTAAGCCTTGATCGCGTCGGACACGTGCACCCGCCGCACGGCGCCGATCAGCGAGCGCACCTCGGTGGCGTCGGACACCGGGCGCAGCGAGTCCAGCGGATCCATGGCGGCGTGCTCGCCGAGCATCTGGATCTCGGCACCGCGGTCCGGGTAGCCCATCGAGATACGGGCGGTGAACCGGTCCCGCTGCGCTTCGGGCAGCGGATAGGTGCCCTCCATGTCGATCGGGTTCTGCGTGGCCAGGACCATGAACGGTGACTCGAGGGAGTAGGTGACGCCGTCGACCGTCACCTGCCGCTCCTCCATGCATTCCAGCAGTGCGGCCTGGGTCTTGGGCGAGGCGCGGTTGATCTCGTCCCCGACGACGATGTTCGCGAACACCGGCCCGGGCTTGAACTCGAAGTCCCGCTCCTCGGCGTTGTAGACGCTCACGCCGGTGATGTCGCTGGGCAGCAGGTCAGGGGTGAACTGCACGCGGCGCACCGAGCAGTCGATCGAGCGGGCGAGCGCCTTGGCGTATTTGGTCTTCCCCACGCCGGGGACGTCCTCGATCAGCAGGTGCCCCTCGGCCAGCAGGACCGCGAGCCCCAGGCGGATGGCCAACTGCTTGCCGTCGATGACCTGCTCGATGTTCGCGGCGATGCGCCCGGCGCCCTCGCGTACCGATACCGGCGGGGCGGACGGCACCACCGATGCCACGGGGGCGGCATGCGTTCCCGCGGGTCGGGCGCCGTAATCGAGCTCTTCCACCGATGCCGTCCTCAGCTTTCGCGTCGCGCCTCGCTGCGCGATCAGCATCGAGTATTGCCGACCCGCCGCCTGGAGGGGTACTGCCCGCTCCTCGACCGGATCGGTGGGCAATCGGGGCGACATGCGGGGCCGGCATCATTGACGGTGGGAGGAAGTGGGGTACGGTGGGGCGCAGTGGGGGGAGAACCCGCAGCACGACCCTGATCCGGTCCGGGAGGTGGCGCCGATGTTTCTCGGCACCCACACCCCGCGGCTGGACGACAAGGGGCGGCTGGCTCTCCCGGCGCGATTTCGACCGGAGCTGGAGGGCGGGCTGGTGATCTGCAAAGGGCAGGACCGCTGCCTGTTCGTCTTCGCGGTCACCGAGTTCGCCCGGTTCACCGATGCGCTGCGCAGCGCCCCGGTCACCGATCGACGGGTGCGCGACTACGGCCGGGTGCTGTTCGCCAGTGCCTCGCACGAGACGCCGGACGGCCAGGGGCGCATTACGGTGCCCGCCCAGCTGCGCGAGTATGCCGGCCTCACCAAGGACTGCGTCGTGATCGGTGCGAACACGCGTATCGAGGTCTGGGACGCCGCGGCGTGGCAGGTCTACCTCGACGGCACCGAGCAGGCCTTCGCCGACATCGCCGAGGAGGTGCTGCCCGGCGTGCTGTGACGGCCCGACGTTCGGGTCCGGCCTCCTCCCGTCCAACTCCTGGCGCACTTCCCCGGCGCCAGGCGGGACGGGCGGGGACCAGAGCGAGCGTTACCGGCCCACCGCTGCACAACCACTCCGCAGCCTCCCCACCGCTCCCCACCGGTGCCCGACCACACCGCTCCACAACCCGATCAGCCGGCTCAGACCTATCGCGAGGACGCAACGCCGATGGATGCACGGGACGAGACGCCAGCGGGCGCATCGTCGGCCGTCCACGTCCCGGTGCTGCTCGACCGGGTGCTCGCGCTGCTCGGCCCCGCCCTCGCCGATCGCCCCGCCGTGGCCGTCGACGCCACGCTCGGGTTGGGCGGCCACGCCGAGGCGCTGCTCGCCGCCCATCCACAGCTCACCCTGGTGGGGCTGGATCGTGATCCGGTGGCGCTGGACCGCAGCCGCGAGCGACTGGCCCGCTTCAGCGCGCGGATCCATCTCGTGCACGCCGTCTACGACCGGATGCCCGAGGTGCTCGAGTCGCTCGGCGTGCCGGGGGTCGACGGTGTGCTCTTCGACCTCGGCGTCTCATCGATGCAACTCGACGTCGCCGAACGAGGCTTCGCCTACTCCCAGGACGCGCCGCTGGACATGCGCATGGATCCGGGCGCGGAGCTGACCGCCGAGATCGTCGTGAACACCTATCCGGTTCCCGTACTCGCCCGCGTCCTGCGGGAGTACGGCGAGGAGCGCTTCGCACTGCGAATCGCGCAAGCCATCGATCGCACTCGCCGGGTGGCCCCGCTGCGATCGACAGCACAACTGGCCGAGCTCGTGCGCGCCGCGATCCCCGCAGCGACGCGCCGGCACGGGGGCCACCCAGCCAAGCGAACATTCCAGGCCCTGCGGATCGAGGTGAACGGCGAGCTGGACGCGCTGCGCGCCGCGGTGCCGGCCGCCCTGGACGCGCTGCACGTCGGAGGGCGCATCGTCGTGCTGTCGTACCACTCGCTCGAGGACCGGATCGTCAAGCAGGCCTTCGCGGCGCTGGCGAGGGACACGACGCCACCCGGGCTGCCGGTCACGCTCGCCGAGCGCGGCCCGCAGCTTCGGCTGCTCGTACGCAGCGGCGAACCCGCGTCCGAGGCGGAGATCGCCGCGAACCCGCGGGCCGCCTCGGTCCGGCTGCGCGCCGTGGAGCGCGTCAGGCCCACCCCGTCCCCACCGTCGTCCTCTTCCCTTCCCCGAGGAGTGTCATGAGCAGCACCGCCGTCTCCAGGACCGCCAGCCGGCTGGCCTGG
>JAVHVL010000429.1:0-4478 GCA_032160565.1 Pseudonocardiales bacterium
CACGCAGCGATGGGCATCGATGCCGAGCGGTGCCGAGGCGAGGATGTGGTCATCGTCGGAGGCGGCAACTCAGCCGGCCAAGCCGCTGCGTACCTCGCACAGAGAGCCCGTAGCGTCCGTGTTGTGGTCCGTGGTCCCACGCTGAAGCTAACGATGTCCCAGTACCTCGTCGATCGCATCAAGCGCTCGCCCCAGATCGAGGTCATGACCGAGACCGAGGTCGTGGCGGTCAATGGCTCGGCGACGGTGGAGTCCGTAACGCTTCTTGACCCGCGGGATGGCAGCACGAGGGAAGTGCCGACGACGGCTGTGTTTGTGATGATCGGTGCGGATCCGTACACCGAAGCGACCACGAGCATGCTCCCAGTGGACTCCGCGGGGTACATCCTGTGCGGAGCAGATGCTGCCAAGCACGATGGACACCTCCGCTGGCCAGCGTCGGACCGAGAGCCGCATATGCTCGAGACGACTCGCCCCGGCGTGTTCGTGGCGGGTGACGTGCGCTCGGGCGCATCCAATCGCGTGGCCAGCGCGGTTGGCGACGGGACGATGGTCGTGCGCTTTGTGCACGACGTTCTGGATAGCTGACTCTTTGCGTTGAGAGCAGAAGCAGGCGTCGGCCTGCCCGGAACGCAGGGCGCGACGACTGCTTCGTTTGGGTGAACAGGAGCGATCGATGTGGCTGGTGTCGTTGCTGCTCTGGACGATGTCCAAGCGCGTCGGCTGACGGCAGGTTCACGCCTGCTTGCGAAACGCACGGCGTACGTGTTCGCCGTGACAGTGACAGGCAAGGCCCGGCGTGCCGGGAAGCCGTGTCGCCTCCAATCCCTTGGGGTCACCCAAGGTAGGTGACGTACGTGCGTGGATCCTCCCGCTCGCGCGGGGCGCTTTGCTGACGTGGCGGACCCAGGTGGATGAGGCCAAGCGCGTGCTCCTGGGGCGTGAGGCCCACGGCGGTACGGCCCTCTGGAGTGCGTAGGACGGCTGGTGTCCGCCAGTAGCCCGCGAACCCTCGGACGTGGGCGACGAGCAGGACGATGTACGCGGCAACCGCGGTGGCGTGTAGATCCTCCTCATCCTGAAGCGGATCGCCGACGAGCGCCGCACTGACCACGATCAGCGTTGGCGCGCGGTCGAGCTTTGCCGCGTGGTCTGTCCCGGCCGCCTGCTTCAGGCGCGCCAGCGCCCCACGGCCCAGAACGCGGAAGCGCCAGGGGTTGGTCCCATGATGGTTGGGCGCCCAGCGCGCGAGCTCGAACAGTTCGTCGAGGGTTTTGCGCTCGACGGGCTCGCGGCCGAAGGCCTTGTGGGTGCGACGGGTGCGAATCGCCTGTTCGATATCCATCGGTTGAGGATCGCATCACAAGATCGCAGCGCGCGTCCTCGCAGCCACGATCAACCCGAGTTTGGTCCGCTCCCACCCCTCCCAAGACGCCAGCTGGGCACGACGAGCGAGCGGTCCCGCCCGCGTCGGCGCGCGAGCGCTATGCGCCAGAAACAGTAGCCGTGGAAAACCGACGCCACAGCAGACAGCTAGCTGCAATATCGCCGTCGGACGGAACGATTTAGGGGCACCCTGGCGTGCGGCTCAGCGACCGCTTTGACGCGAACGCGGTAGCGCGACTGCGACCCGACGCGACGCCTCTTTCTCGTCCAAAGGGGGGCGCCGGCTGAGCGCCGAGCGAGACGACTCCTTTCACGCGATCGCGAGAGCGCGACCCAGAAGCACGAGGCCACCGAAGGGGGCCTCCTTCATCACACTCCTGAGCGAGGGTGAGATTCGGACAGCTGAGACGCCTGGGTCTCGCGCTGTCGAAGTGACAGGCGCGCGCCCGGCGTCTCGCGCGTGCGAGTCGTTGAGTGTGCGCGAGTGCTGGACGCGCACGGATTAGGCAGCCGTGTAGCCGCCGTCGATCGGAAGCGCGACACCTGTGACGTAGGAGGCCTTTTCGGAGGCCAGGAATACGACGGCGTCTGCGATCTCCTCCGGCTGGGCGATTCGGCCGATTGGGTGGGAGGCGATCAGTGGCTTGATGTAGTCGTACAGGTCTCCGGAGGAGTCGTGGATGAGCGGCGTGTCCACGAGGCCCGGGGCCACCGCGTTGACGCGGATTCCCTGCGTGGCGTACTCGAGCGCGGCACTGCGGGTCAGGCCGACGCCGGCGTGCTTGGACGCGACGTACCCGGAGTGGCCGGGAACTCCGAGGAGGCCCGCGCCAGAGCCGATGTTGACGATGGCGCCAGAGCCCTGCCGGTCCATCACCTCCAGCTCGTACTTCATCGGAAGGAATGTGCCGCGCACGTTCGAGGTGAGCATCTCGTCCAACATCTCGCCCGTCCACTCGCTGGTCGGCATCGCGGCCGAGCCGTCATAGCCCGCGCTGTTGACGGCAACGTCGAGCCGACCTTCATCGCCGGCGGCAGCCGCGACTGCTGACTGCACCATCGACTCGATGGTCACGTCGCACGTCATCGCTTGCGCCGATCCGCCCGCTTCGACGATCGACCGCACGGTGTCATTCAGCGTGCTCTGCGTTCGTCCTGCGACGGTGACGGAGCATCCTTCGGCCGCAAGCGCCAACGCGCAGGCCCGTCCGATGCCCGAGCCTCCGCCGGTGACGAACGCTCGCTTTCCTTCGAATAGCTTGCCCATCGTTCCGATCCTTTCTTGATGGTGGGTTGAATAGGTGAGGACTTAGCCCTCGGGCGTGAGTTCGATCAGCTGCCGGACCTCGTCGGAGGAGAGGCTGAGCTGCGCGGCGGCGATGTTGGCGTCGGCGTGGTGGATCGAACGCGAGCCCGGGATGGGCAGGCTGTTCGGCGATCGGTGCAGGTGCCACGCGAGCGCCACCTGGTGCGCGGTTGCGCTGTGGCGCCGCGCGATCTCGTCGACCGCGTTGCGGATGCGCTCGGCGTCGGGCCCGCCGAACCGGGTCGGTCCCCACGGCGAGAACACGACGCCGGCGCGCTCCGCGGCGGCGAGCTGTGCGCTGCCGAGTCGGGTGCCGAGGTTGTAGTTCGCGGTGAGGGCGGCGATCTCGACGATCTCGCGAGCCGCTTCGAACTGCTCGACGGTCACGTTCGACAGGCCGATGTGGCGGATCAAGCCTTGCACCTTGAGCTCGGCGAGCACGCCGACCTGCTCTTCGAAGGGCGCGTCCGTCGCGGTTCCGCTGTGCAGGTAGTAAAGGTCGATGCGATCCAGGCCGAGCCTGCGTAGGCTCATGTGAACGCTCTGGCGCAGGTAGTTCGGGTTGCCGACCGCCCCGAGGGTGGAGTAGTCGTGCCCGCCGCGCACGAACCCACCCTTGGTCGCGATGACCAGATCGGACGGATAGGGATAGACGGCTTCGCGAATCAGTTCCTCGTTGGAATGCGGGCCGTAGACATCGGCGGTGTCGATGAACGTCACGCCGGAGTCGACGACGTGGCGCAGCAACGCGATCCCGCCGTCATGGTCGGGGTACTCGCCCCATACCTGGTCGCCGGTCAGTTGCATGGCGCCGAACCCGATCCGCCCGACGGTCAGGTCCCCGCCGATCGTCACGGTGTCCGCGATGTGTGTGACTGTGGTCATTTCGACGTTCCTTTCGCTCACGGATGAGTTGTTGATTGCACGCCTTGTTGAGGTGTCAGAATCGTCCGGGAGCGGCGGCTCTAGGCCAGACGGGTTGAGAGCGCACCGCCGTCGATGAGGAGCGTCGACGCGTGCATGTAGGCGGCCTCATCACTCGCCAGGAAGACGGCGGCTTTGGCGATCTCGTCGGGGAGCGCGAGCCGCCCCGACGGAATCCTCGCGACTATGCCCTCGAGCTGCTCCTTTGCCGGCAGTGTTCCGTCTGTGAGCGTCACGCCCGGCGCGAGCGTGTTGACGCGAACGCCGGCGCGCCCGAACTCAGCGGCCCAGCCACGGCCGGCCTGCTCGAGCATGGCCTTGCTGGCACCGTACAGCGCTCCCGACGGTAGCCCTACGGTCGAGATCCACGATCCGATGTTGATCACAACCCCTCCGCCCCGCTCGATCATTCCCGGGACGAGCTCTTGCACCAGGAAGAACGGCGCGCGGACATTCACGGCGATGACGGAGTCGAACGCGGCCTCGTCCAGCGTCGTGGTCGAGATGGACGGGAAGATGCCGGCGTTGTTCACGAGCACATCGACGCGGCCGCCAAGGACCTCGAGGGCCTCTCGTGCGAGCCGCCGGACCGTCGCGGTCGACCCCGCAAGGTCGGCGGCCAGGAAGTCGGCTAGCCCGCCTGACTCGCGGATTTCCGCGGCGACGGCGTCTCCGCGCGACGAGTCGCGTCCGGTGATCGCGACGTGCGCTCCTTCCGCGGCGAACGACGAGGCGATCGCGCGACCTATGCCGCTTGTCGCGCCGGTTACGAGGGCGGTTCTGTCTTCGAGTCGCTGCATGAGGTCGCTCCTCTTCTGCCCAGCCTGATTGCCGGGCTGCGGTCAGGTGCCGAGGTGGTCTC
>JAVHVL010000459.1:0-3582 GCA_032160565.1 Pseudonocardiales bacterium
GACCCGGATGGAAGACCGGCTCCGCCGCCGCTTCGACGAGAACTGAACGCCTGCGCTGCCTGAGCTGAGCGCCGACGGTGCTCGGGCCGCAGTGTGTCCGTAGTGTGTTCAGGGCCGCCGCGGCTTCAGCGCCGCCGCTGGCCTCCAGGCCGCAGTCGCAGCCACCCGTTCGACGAAGCAGCCAGAGATGCGGGCAGCAGCCGCGACCTGATCCGCGTGGCCGCGCCGCGCCGCGCCCGCAGCTGGGCCTCCACCGCACGCAGGTCCTTGACGAGTGTTCGGTCACCGGCGAACCCCGGGGCGGTGGACTCCGGGGCGGTGGACTCCGGGGCATAGCGCGCCGACTCCACCGCGGCGGCGAGCATCTGCAGGGCGGGTACCGAGTCGCGCCCCACCTGCGGCTCGAGCCACCTCACGACCTGCCGGGGGCTGCGCGCCGCGGACCACACGTAACCCAGGTCGACGGCCGTATCCGAGAGCTCTGCCCACAGCGGATCGGGATTGCCGGCGCGCGCGGCGTGCAACCGGCCGCGGCGACGGCGCCAGCGCACGGCGGCAGGCACCAGCGCGGCCACGAGCACCACTCCCAGCCCGCCCAGCAGCGCCAGGACCGGCGTGGCGAAACCACCGGGGCCGCGGGCAGCACCGCCCGCCCCCGGCGCGTTCGACGAGAGCTGCTCGCTCGGCCGGTTGTTGGCGCTGTTGCTCTGACCGCCGGTGGCGCGACCCACGCCCGGAACGGACGTCAGCGTCGGGTGGGGGCCCCACGGCAGGCTGGTGGTGGCGCCACCGGCCGCCCCGGCGATCGGGGTGGGGTCGAAGGGGATCCAGCCCAACCCGTCGAAGTAGGCCTCGACCCATGCGTGCGCATTGCTCGTCGTCACGGTGAACTGCCCGTCCGCGTTCGGGGCGGCGTGCGTGTAGCCGAGCACGACGCGCGACGGCACGCCCGCCATCCGCAGCATGATCCCCATCGCGGCCGCATACTGCTGGCAGTACCCGGACTTCGTCGCGAGGAAGTCGACCAGGGCGTTGCCGGAGTCCCCGCTCTTGGTCTCCAGGCTGTAGGTGAAGCCGTTTGCCGGGTTGGTGAAGTAGTCACTCAGCGCCCGCGCCTTCTCGTAGGGCGACGGCGCGGCGGCGGTCAGCTGGTCCACGAGATTGCGGACCGACTGCGGAAGGTCGGCCGGCTGCTGCAGCCACGTGGTCATCTGTGCGGGGTCGCTCGGGCCGGCTGCGGCGAGCTGCGCGGTCGTCGGTGCCGGCTGCTGGACCTCCTCCGTGATCTGCTGCCCGCGGTGCACGCGCGGCCCGAGCACCAACTGGTCCGTCCGGCTCCATGTGGCATCGAGCGACACGCCGTCCACAGCCGTCGGGTTGGCGAACACCGGCGGGTTGTCCGCGAGGCTGCTGATGTCGATCCGCGCCTGGAAGTTGTCCGTGCTCGCCGTCGACGGCGTCGACGGCGTCGACGGGAGGGTGTCGAAGAAGCTGGAGCTGACCTTCTCCGTATCGCTGTGGGTGGCCGCCGTCCACCCCCGGTCGGTGTAGGTGGCGAGCACGTTCGCGCGCAGGTAGAACGGCGCGACGCCGGTGCCCGGCGTGATGCTGACGGTGAACAGGTTCACCGGCTTGGGGCGCTGCAGCTCGCCCTTCAGCGCGGCGAACGGGTCGAGGGACACCCCGCCGTTCGCCCCGAACCCACCGCCACCGCCGCTGCCGTTGCTGGTGCCGTTGTGCAGCGCGTCGGCGATCAGGTTGCTCGGGCGGGACGGCGTGACGAGGGGCAGCAGGATGGCCAGGCCGACGGCGATCAGGGCGATGCGCGGCCCTGAGACGCCCAGCCCTGCCGTGGCACGGGCGTCACCCCGGCGTGGGATCAGCCGCCCCCACTGCCGGATGGTGTCCTGCGAATCCAGCGACAGCAGCAGCAGGAACCCGGCCGCCGCGGCGCCGAACAGCAGCCACGACACGGGATGCCGCGGCACCGCGCCGGCCACGGTGTAGATCACCAGCATGGGCACGCCGGCCAGCGCGGCGCGGTGCCCCACGACCGCGATCAGATCGACGAAGGCAGCGAACACGCCGGCCACCACGGCGAGGGCGAAGTGCACAGCCGGCGTCGGGTGCACCGGCGCAACGCCGTTGTTCGACGTGTCGCGCACCCCGCTGAGCAACGCGTCGATGTCGTGCCACGTGGCCGTGGTGGGGATCAGCCCCAGGAATGCCGAGTGGGGGACGAAGCGCAGCGTCAACCACGGGACGAGCAGCGCCAGCCCCAGCCAGGTGTGCCACGGGCGAGCGGGTTGGCGGCCCCGAAGCGCCAGCCCGGGCACGAACACGACCGCCGCGCCGAGCCACGCGTCGAACACCCAGCGCACGTCGGTGAACAGCTCGTTCAGCGGCAGCAGCCCGAGCCCGGTCGCGACCAGCGCGAGGGCGGTCCGTCGCAGGTCCCGGTACCCGCTGACCGCGGGGGCCGGGCGCAGCGCGGTGGTCATCCGCGCCCCCCGACCGCCGCCGACCCTCCGGAGCGCACCCGCAGCAGTGATTGCCATGCCTGCGGCGTCGTGTCGCCACGGCGGACGACGACGGTGCGCCACCCCGCCGCGCTGAGCACCCGGGCCGCGGCGTCGCAGTCGCCGCCGATCGCCCTGGACGGGTCGCGCCAGGTGGCGATGTCCAGGAGCAGCGCGAAGGCGGGTATCGACGCGCCACGCGGGTGCGCGTCGGCGAGGCTGCGCAGGCTGGTCGGGTCGAGGTCGCCGAGCACCGCGATCAGCGCGGAGTCGCGGGCGGCCATGCGCAGCAGCCCGCCGATGCCGCCGAGGTCGTGTTGGGGTGCGGCCCCGATGCCGGCGAGGTGGTCGTTGAGACGGGCCGGGCCGTCGACGTGGACGCGTTCACCCGAACTGAATTCGCTGATCAGGCTCACCTCGCGGCCGGTGAGCATGAGATGGCTGCCGATGCTCGCCGCCGCGCTGATCGCCCACTCGATGCTGCTGCGCTCGCGGGCGTCACGCGGCTCGTCGCCCGGCAGCGCGGCCTCGTGCGCAACCGCCCGCAGGTCGAGCAGCACGGTGCTCTGCCCCTGCCACGGCCTCTCCTCCTGCCGCACCATCAGCGCGCCAGTGCGGGCCGTGGAGCGCCAATGGATCTTGCGCAGGTCGTCGCCGGTGCGATACTCCCGCGTCGACGCGTCGTCCGCGCCGTAGGCACCGATGGAATGGCTGCCCGCGTTGTCACCGATGTCGTAGGAGCGCGGCGGCTCGATGGACGGGAGCGGGTCGACGACCGGGGTGATCACGAAGTCGGTTGTCGCCGTGAAGGAACGCACCACGTCGACCATGTGGAACGGGTCGGTCAGCCGGATCCGCAGCGGCCCGGCGCGGTAGCGCCCGCGCGGCAGCTCCGGCATCCGGTAGGAGACCGTCCGCGCCTCGCGGCTGGCCAGCCCCGGGACGACGAACCGCGCGCGGCCGGTGAGCTGGTGCGGCAGCTGATCCTCCAGCAGCAGCGACCCGGTGGGCAGCAGCGAGCGGTTGGTGATCGCGAGATGGATGCTGACCGCTCCACCCGCTG
>JAVHVL010000455.1:0-3582 GCA_032160565.1 Pseudonocardiales bacterium
GTGGTCGACCGTGACGACCACGGCGGGACCGTCGCCGCCCATGAAGAGTTGCACCTCGTCGCCGTGACGCTCGGACCGCGTCACGGCGGTCCACCAGCGGCCGATCACGGTGTCGTCGGTGACGGCCTCGATGACCTGCGGCGCGGGAACGTGCACCTGCATTCCGTAGGAGTAGTCGTCGGCGGCCGTGGTGTCGTGCGGGGCGGAAGATGAACGGGTGGACATGGATCTCTCCTTGTTCGAGCCCGGAGCGCTTCCCCGGACGTGAAACCAATCATTGCGAGTACTCGGGCGACGCGCAACCCTAAGTTGCGCGTTTCCCGGGAACGCCGTCCTGGACCATATGTGGTACCATATGGCCGATGGCGAGAAGAGAAGTGCTCGTGCAACTCGATGACGAGCTGGTAGAGCGCCTCGATCGATTGGCCGACCAGCAGGGAACGAGCCGTTCGGACCTTCTGCGGCGCGGTGCGGCGGCGGTGTTGGAGGCTTCCGAGTTGGCCGCGGCCGACCGCCAGCTGCAGGAGTCCTACCGGCGGATCCCCCAAGATCCTGCCGTCGTCGCCGCCGCGACTCGGCTTGCCGCGCACACCGCGCCGGAGTGGTAGCCCGCGGTGACATCGTGTGGGCCGATCTCGGTCCGCCTGCCGTTCGGCGCCCGGTTTGCGTGCTCACGCGCGACGCGGCGTTGGCGGTGCTGACCGCGATCACCTGCGCGCCGATTACCCGAACAATTCGCGGGATCCGCTCGGAGGTGGAGGTCGGAACGGCAGAGGGTTTGCCGGCGCGGAGCGTCATCAGTTGTGACAACTTGATCACGATTCCGCTCGCGTCACTCGACGATCGGCCCGTTGGTCATCTCGACGTGCAAGCCCGCGCCGACCTCGACCGGGCACTGCGCTACGCGCTCGACATCGCGTACTGAGAGCGCCATCGGCGCGCATCGCGCATCGCGCTCGGTGCGCCAGGCCCCGCTCGGTCTCCTACGCCCCGCTCGGGGACTGTTCGGTCTCGAACGGAGACCGCACGCCGGGTGCGAGCAGGTTGCGCACGGCGTCGAGGTCAGGATGTTGTTCGAGGTGGGTGATCGCACTGATGAGTGCATCTTGACGAGGTCCGTCGACCGAGCTGGATGTGAGGAGGCGGAACTTGTCGACGACGGCGGCGTTCGTGAGGGGCTCGAGGATCGAGCGAGCGGCGAACTGTGACGAGCTGTGTACAGATCCGTCGCGCAGGGTGATTCGGACTTCGGTTTGGCCGCGTCCCATCGAGCCGAGTTCGTCGTATTCGGCGCGGTGGTGGGCGGTGACGCGGGGCACGACGTCCCAGACGTCGTCTTGGTCGATCCGGTCGGGCGAGAACTGTTGGGCGAGCGCTTCGCCGTCGATGAGCGCGACGGCGAGGGCGTAGCCGACGTTCATCTGCGCACCTGTCGGCGTGAGTGGCCGCCGCGGTGGCCACCACCCATGGTGATAGACGGCCTCGGACAGGTCGACGTCGATCTGTTCGACGTCGACTGCGCGAATGTCGTTGGTTCGAATGATGTCGAAGAGAGCGTCGAGAGCGGCGTGCAGACCGCCCATCGCCGCGTAGGGCTTGACCACTATCCGCTCGGTCTCCCATCGCTCCCCGAGATCGAGCGTGATCTGGGTCACATCGGGGTCGTGGCCCTCGCCGAACGTGGAGAGGTAGCCGCCGTACGGCTGCTCGAACACACCTTCGATGCCGGTGTAGCCACCTTTCGCGAGAAGCGCGGCGTACAACCCGTTGCGCGCCGCGATCCCGTGGTGCATGCGCTTGCTCATGGCTCCGAACTGAGCGGCCATAAGCCCGCACGCTTGGGTGGCCCCGAGCCCGAGCGCGTGTTCCATCTTGTCGACGTCGAGCCCGAGGAGGTTGCCCACGGCGGCCGCGGCGGCGATGGGACCGAACACTGATCCGGAGTGCCATCCTCGGGTCAGCATCTCCGCACCGTGAAGAGCGAGCCCGACACGCGGGCCGACCTCGAAGCCGACGACGGCAGCGCGGACGAAATCGGCGCCCGTCAGGATGTCGTCGACGGGCGCGGCCGCGAGCAGCGCGGGCACGATCAGCGAGGCGCTGTGCAGCGGCGCGAAGGGGTGGAAGTCGTCGAGCTCGAAGCCCTGGATGAAGGTGCCGTTCAGCAGAGCCGCGGCAGGCGCGCTGGTGGTGCGATCCCAGCCGATGAGGATGTGGTTGCCGTCGCCCTCGAACGCGAGCACGGCCTCGACGGCGGTCCGCGACCAAGGGAGCTGCGCGCCGATGAGCGCACAGCCGAGTCCGTCGAGGATGAGATGCTTTGCTCGTTGCTGCACGGCAGTCGGGATGTCTTCCAATGCGAGACTGCTGGCCCAGGTGGCGAGCTTTCGAGTGGTTCTGGTCGCGTCCGTCGAGGGCGGCACGGTCATGGCGAACCTCCGTCGCTGATCGACGTGCTCCACACCCACGGGCGGGACGTGGTGTCTCGCGCCTCCCACGTGCGGACTGCGTCGAGGTGTCGGATCGAGAGGTCGAGATCGTCGAGTCCTTCGACGAGCGCCGTTTTCTGGAGCTGAGTGATGGTGAACCGCCAGGTGTCGTCGAGGCTCGTGACCGTCTGGGCGGGAAGGTCGATCCGGACCGGCGTGCCGTCAGCCGCGCTTGCCGCGAGCGTTTCGACGTCGGTTTCGTCGAGAACGATCGGGAGGACGCCATTCTGGAAGCAGTTGGCCCGGAAGATGTCGCCGAAGCTCGGCGCGATGATGCAGCGGATGCCAAGGCCGGCGATGGCCCAGACGGCGGGCTCGCGGGATGATCCGCAACCGAAGTTCGCGCCTGCGATGAGGGTTGGTGCGCCCTGGAAACGGGGGTCGTTGAGCGCGCACGTCGGATCGATGGTTCCATCTGCGCGATGACGGAGGGCTTCGAAGGCGTACGGCGCGAGCAGGACGGGATCCATGCTGACCATCCGATCAACTCGGATGATCACGTCGGTGTCGACGTTGGCGCGCACCAGTGGGATGGCCGCGCCGACGATCACGCCGACTGGAGTGATCGTCATTTCCGCAGGCTTCTCGGGGGGCGTGGGTCGATGAGCATTCCGGACAGCGCCGCGGCAGCAGCCGTCGCGGGGCTGGCGAGGTGGGTTCGGGCTTCGGGACCCTGACGACCGACGAAGTTGCGGTTGGAGGTGGACACGCACCGAGCCCTCGGGGGAACGCGTTCGCCGTTGGCGGCGACGCACATGCTGCATCCCGGTTGTCGCCATTCGAAACCGGCGGCCTGGAACACCGCGTCGAGCCCCTCGGCTTCGGCTTGCGCTCGGACGAGCTCCGAGCCCGGTACGACCCAGGCCGTGACGTTGGCGGCGACGCGGGCTCCGCGGACGACCTCCGCGGCCGCGCGGAGATCGGACAAGCGAGAGTTGGCGCACGAGCCGATGAAGACCCAGTCGACCGGAGTGCCCGCGATCGGTTGTCCGGCCTCGAGCCCCATGTAGTCGAGCGCGTTCTGCCACGCGGTCCGTTGTGTGTCGTCCGCAGCGGTGGCGGGGTCAGGGATCATGGCATCGATCGGGATGGC
>JAVHVL010000558.1:0-4698 GCA_032160565.1 Pseudonocardiales bacterium
CCAGGCACGCCGCG
The DNA here is from genome assembly GCA_032160565.1 of Pseudonocardiales bacterium. Lineage (GTDB taxonomy): Bacteria > Actinomycetota > Actinomycetes > Mycobacteriales > Jatrophihabitantaceae > RYN-117. The sequence continues at coordinate 15 of JAVHVL010000558.1, forward strand.
ACCATCGTCACCTTGCGGCTGACCCGTCCCTCGCCGTACAGCAGGATCCCGATGAAACCGGCCTCGAGGAAGAACGCCGTCAGGGCCTCGAGGCAGATGATCGGACCGAGAACAGGCCCGACGGCTCGGGAGTAACCGCCCCAGTTCAGCCCCAACTCGAAGGTGAGGACGATGCCGGCCACGATTCCGAGGGCGAATCCGACGGCGAATATCTTGCGCCAGAAGCGGAACATCTGCAGGTAGATCGGATTGTCGGTCTTGCAGTAGCACGCGTAGCAGATGACGAGAAAGATCGCGAGCCCCACGGACAGCGCCGGGAACGTCATGTGAAAGGCGGCCGTGGTCGCGAACTGCAGTCGCGACAGGTCCACGAAACTCGTCGATGCCATCGAATATCTCCTAACGCTCCGAATACTCAGTTGGCACTGTTGGCTCCGATGACCGCTCGAAGCGATGCCACGAGCGCGGCGATGACGATGGCGACGAAGACCAGCATCACGTCACGGGCTGGGGCGTACTGGGTCGCGATGCCCAGACCGACCACCGGCACCGACAGACCCACGTAGGCACCGAGGAAGAACCCGGACAGCACCTCCGCGCGCGACTCCGGAGGTGCGGCGGCACCGGCAGCGACCAATGCGCCGCGGAACACCAGGCCGGCCCCGGCGCCGGTCAGGACGCCGCCGATGACGAACATGACCAGACTCGGCAGCCACATCCCCCCGATCAGCAGCCCCAATCCCGGGATGAGGATGGCCATGCTGATGCGCAGGGTCGCGTTCACGCCCAGGCGACTGAGCAGGATCTGCGCGACGGCGCCCGCGGCGAACGCGGCGAACGCGACCGCACCGGCCACCGCCCGGGAACTCTCGTGCAGCGTCCCGGCGAGGAAGCTCGGCGCGAGCGAGTTGAAGACGCCGAAGACCGCGAAGGACGCCACTCCGGCCGCGGTGGCGGCGAAGAACGCGCGGCGTGCGTGCGGCGGGACGGCGATGCGCTGCGGTCGCCACGCGGGCGCCGGGTCCGGCCGGACCGTGGTCTCCGGTGAGGCGGCAACGAGCAGGGCCAGCAGAATGAGCACGCCGCCGAACACGATGTAGGGCAGGCGAAGCGGCTGCGGCGCGAACTGGGCCAGCAGGCCGGCGGCCAGCGGGCCGAAGCCGATGCCGCCGAGGTTCGCGGCCGTGGCGACGACCTGGGCGCGGCGGGGTGAGCGCGGGGGATCCGAGCCGAAGATCCCGACGTGCAACTCCGCGAGGTACGCGGTGGCGGTCGCGGTCGTGAGCCCGACGGAGATGCCGGTGATGACGCGGGCCACGAGCAACCCCGGCAGGCTCGGCACGAACATGAAGACGAGCGCGCTCACGACGTTGATGAGCAGCGCCGGCACGAAGACCTGCTTGCGCCCGACCCAGTCAGAGATGTGACCACCGAGGAACAGGCTGCCGATCACCCCGATCGCATAGACGGCGTAGACGACCGTGACCATGAAGGTCGAGAAGTGATCGCGCTGCTGATACAGCGCGTAGAGCGGAGTCGGGACCGCCGAGAACCCCATGTTCACCAGGAACGCGACGGCGGCGACCCAGAAGCCGAACGCGTGATGCCGGCTGGAGCGCAGAGCGGCGGGCTGCCCGCGACGGCCGGTACCGACGCGTGCTACGGACGGTGCTGAGGTCATGGTGGGAGTTCTCCTGGTCAATGTGCTGACGGGCATAGCTGACACGCATAACGGTGCCCTCGAAGCGTTATGCTGTCCAACGAAATCCAGCGATGCCGATCATTCATATGACGCATGACCTGGACTGCGGTGCCGGACCGGTTATCCATGAATCGAGCATCGTGGCAGCCGCCGGCCATGTCGTCACGGCCACCGTCAAGACCGCACTCCTGCTACCGGGAATTGTGCGGGCCAGGTACGAGCTCCGGGACCGCCGCTAAAGCTCGGGCGACGTTGCGCCGCTCTGCCCTTCGAGCGGGACCTTGATCAGCAACGTGGTGCCCTTGCCTGCGGGGCTGGCGACCTGGAGCGTGCCGCCGAGCGCTTCGACTCGATCGCTGAGCCCGACCAGCCCGGACCCCTGGTCGAGGTTGGCGCCCCCGACCCCGTCGTCGCGGATCGTCAGCCGCAGGATCGCGTCGTCGGTGTCGAGCTTCACGTTCACGACGGAGGCGTGCGCGTGCTTGGCGGCGTTCGTCAACGCTTCGGACACCACGTAGTACGCGGCGACCTCCACAGGCTCTGGCAGTCGGCGCTCAGTGCGTAGGTCCAGCTCGACCGGTACCGCCGAACGGCGGCACAGCGAGCTGAGCGCCGGCTTCAACCCGCCCTTGGACAGGATCGCGGGGTGGATGCCGTGGGAGATCTCCCGTAGCTCGTCGAACACGCTGCTCAGCCCGTCGGCGACCCGCGACAACACACGCTCGAGATCCGCAAGCTGCAGCGGCACCCCTGCCTGCGCGGCACGCAGCTCCAGCGCGAGTGAAACAAGCCGCTGCTGGATGCCGTCGTGCAGGTCGCGTTCGATCCGCCGCCGCGTCTGATCGGCGGCGGCGACGACCCGCGCACGCGAGGCCATCAGCGCGGCGCGGCTCTCCGCGTTCGCGATCGCCGTTGCCACCAGCTCGGTGAAGTTGGCGAGGCGTGCCTCGGTGTCCGCCGGTAGCGGGCGCCCAGGGGCAGAGTAGGTGGCCATCACCCCCCAGCGGCGCCCCTCGACGATGATCGGCGTCCCGACAGCAGCGCCGACCCCCTCCCCGCGGGCGACGTCAGCGAGCGGCCCGGAGGCCTCGGCATAGTTGTCGATCCGGGCCGGACGGCCGGTCTCGAAGACGAGCGTGCCGACGTTGTTCCCGCCAAGGATCAGCCGGTTGCCAAGGCGGACGTTGTGGCCTGTCCTGCCCCACACGGCGACCACGGTGACCCCACGGTCAGGCTCGTAGCGGCTCAGGGCCGCGTATTCGACAGCAGATAGCAGCCGGCCGGCCTCCTCGGTGACGGCCGCGAACACCTCCTCCGGCGGCACCCCGCGCGCTACCAGCGTCGCGACCCGGCGCAGCGCCGCCTGCTCCTCAGCCAGCCGGGCGACACGAGCGCGGCTCTCGGCGTTCGCGATCGCCGTAGCCACCATCTCCGTGAAAGAGGCGAGGCGCGCCTCGGTGTCCGCCGGCAGCGGCTGGCCCCCGCGTGCGTAGGCGGCCATCACCCCCCAGAGGCGCCCCTCGACGATGACCGGCGTCCCGACGCCTGAGCCGACTCCCGTCTCGCGCCCGACGTCAGTCAGCTGCCCGGACGTATCGGTGTAGCTCTCGATCCGGGCGGCCCGACCGGTCTCGAAGACGAGCGTCGCGACGTCTCTCCCCCCGAGGCTCCACCCGCGGCCAACGGGAATGTGTTCGCCTGTCCTGCCCCAGACGGCGACGAGAGTGATAGCCCCGTCGAGGCCGTAGCGGCCCAGGGCGGCGAACTCGACCGAGAGCAGCCGGCCGGCCTCCTCGGCGACCGCCGCGAACACCTCCTCAGGCGGCACCCCGCGCGCCACCAGGGTCGCGACCCGGCGCAAGGCGGCCTGCTCGTCGGCCAGCCGCGCGAGCGTGGCCCGGCTCTCCGCGTTGGCGATCGCAGTGGCGACGAGCTCCGTGAAGCCGGTGAGCCGCGATTCGGTGTCCCGGGGCAGCGGCCGATCGGTCTGCTTCGAGTGGACGAACAGAGCGCCCCAGACCCGCCCCTCGACGACGATTGGGCTGCCGGCCGAGGAACTGACGCCGAGCTCGTCACGAACGAACGCGGCGATGCGCCCAGGAACGCCGTGGTAGTCGTCTATCCGGACGGGCCGGCCCGTCCTCGCGATCGTCGACGCCACGTCGCCGCCTTCGAGTGGCCACGGACCCGGAACCAACGGGTGTGCGCCGCCGTACACGCCTTCGGCGGCCCAAGTAGCCAAGACGGTCACCGTGTCATCGCTGTCGTAGCGGGCCATCCCGGCGAGGCCCGTGCCGAGCAGCCGCCCCACCTCCTCGGTGACCGCCGCGAACACCCCCTCCGGCGGCACCCCACGCGCCACCAGGGTCGCGACCCGGCGCAACGCGGCCTGCTCCTGGGCCAGTAGACGCAGCTCCTCACCGCTCAACGGCGCTCGCCATCCCCTCGCGTTCGCGGGCCGCTTCCCCGCGCCACTCCCCAGAGATCTTCGGCGCGATGTGGCACGGCGGAAACAACCCCAAGTGTCGCCCTCGCGATCTTCCCGCGCCACAGCGACCCATGCCCCACCCATGACCCCGAGCGTAGGAAGATCCGCTGCGGCAGGCCGGGAGAGGGCCGGAATGCGTCAGGAGCGCACGAGGCGCGCGATCGCGTCGGCGGCTTCCTTCACCTTCGCATCCGCCTCCGGGCCGCCGCCCCGCGCCGCGTCTACGACGCAGCTGCCCAGGTGGTCCTCCAGCAATCCGAGGGCCACCGACTGCAGTGCCTTCGTCGCAGCGCTCACCTGCGTGAGTATGTCGATGCAGTATTTGTCGTCCTCGACCATCTTGGCGATGCCTCGGACCTGACCCTCGATGCGACGCAGCCGCTTGAGGTAGTCATCCATGTTGCCGGTGTAGCCGTGCACGCCGCCTCCTCAACTCCTCTGGAGACCATACCCGGTGGGGGTACTTGACGCCAGGTAGGATTCGCGGGTACACA
>JAVHVL010000605.1:0-5637 GCA_032160565.1 Pseudonocardiales bacterium
CGCGACCTGGCGGACAAGAAGATCCGCGTCATGACGATCGCCCCCGGGCTGTTCCAGACGCCGATGCTGGCCGGCCTGCCGCAGGAGGCGCAGGACTCGCTCGGCGCGCAGGTGCCACACCCCAGCCGCCTCGGCCACCCGGACGAATACGCCGCCCTCGTCGAGCACATCGTGGGCAACCCGATGCTCAACGGCGAGGTCATCCGCCTCGACGGCGCGATCCGAATGGCCCCGCGCTAGCGATGGCGCGCCAGAGCATGGCGATTGTCCACCTGCGGGTGGTGTGTTCGAGGAGCTGCAGGAATGGCAGTGCCATCAGCTGGATCGCATTGCCCCTAGTTGTGCCGATCGCTCGTCATAGCTGCGGCTGCTGATAGCCGTTCCCTAACGGTGATGTGGCCGAGCAGCACGTTCGTAGCCGCGACGGTGCGGCGTTCTTGGCGCACGGTGCGACACCCGAGCGGGCTGTCTCATCGGGCGGCGCAACCGGTTACCTCCGTCCGACGCAAGTCTTGTGCGTGAGGGCGGCCTACTCATTCGTGGGACTTCCACAGGCTTCGCCTCCCCGGGGCTCCCCTGTCCTCGAGGACCGAAAATTGGTCCTCGATTGGGTCCTCGACCGACGTCCGAGGAGCGCGCCACTGCTGCTACGTTCGCGATCGCACTACAGCGCGATGATCAGCTTTGTGACGAAGTACTGGAGCACGACTCTGACTCCCAGATGGAACAACGACTGCACCAACTTCCTCTCGCGAGCCCTATTCGCCGGCGGCTGGGGCAAGTAAGCAAGCTGCCCTACGGGGCAGACCGGAACTACAGCAACGTCTGGTACCGGCCGCTGATCGACATCGTCAAACGCGAATCCGGGGTCGACCTGGTATGCAGACCGCACCTGACCGCGCCGCCGGCCGGCCACACCGCACGGGCCGCCCCCGCCTGAAGACAGTTCTTCCGGCCGGAGCGTTTGCCGCGCTCGCGGTCATTGGTGGCGCCGCGTACTTCATGGACCGCGCCGACGGCCGATCGGACCGCGCCGCGGTAGACGCTTACGTTCGTGATCTGAATAACGGTGACGTCACCCGCTTGAACACCGACATCTATCCAGGAAACCCCGGCGCCGCACAGACGATCATCAACGAAGCCCACCGGCCGTGGAGCATCACCAGCATTAGTGTCGTCCACGAATTCGGCCCCGACTACGGGGTAGCCGAACTCTGGGGAACGGCCGCCGGCACCTCTCTACACGTGCGTCTTCCGCTGCTACGCCACGATGGCACGTGGTACGTCGCGCAGACATCTCCCCAGCCCACAACCGGAGATCCATCTGCCGCGACTGCCCAACCCTAGCCAGACCAGGGCGGACCGGCAATGCGGCCGGCGCGGCGGTGTCGGCGGATTGGTACCAGGCCGGTCAGTCGCTGCTACAGCTCGGCATCAACATGGTCGGCATCGTCGTCGCCGGCGTGCTCACGCTGGCTATCCGGAGCTCGACGGTGTCGCGGGGGGCAGCTCGCGCCGCAGGACCACGCGCCGCCCGACGCCGTCCAGCCCCATCGCCCGCTCCCAGTCGCGCAGCTCCACGAGGCCGGGAGTGAGCGAGTTGAGCGGCGCGAAGCCCCGGGCCTGGTAGAAGGCGGCGTTCCACGGCACGTCGGCGAACGTGATGAGCGTGATCGCGGGGTAGCCCCGCGCCGCCGCCCAGGCGCAGGCCGCCTCCAGCAGCGCGGATCCGAGCCCCTTTCGCATCCGGTTCGGCAGTACCGCCAGCTCCTCCAGATGCGCCAGGCCGTCCACCTCGTTGATACGCACGAAGCCGACTGGGGGGTTGCCCGCGACGAAGATCGCCTTGGCGTCGTGCAATTCGTCGACGGGGAACGGGATCTCCGGGAGCTGGATGCCCGCGACCCGGAACAGCGACTCGGCGCGCCGGTCGATCTCGACGAGTGCGGGCAGCTCCTCGGGGCTCGCCGGACGGATGTCGGGCACGTGCAGCGACAGCTGCATGGCCTCGGCGAGACGCTCCGGATGGCGGGTGGGGACGGCGAGCACCGTCCCGTCGACGAGGTGGACCGCCAGCCCGGGCATGCCGCGGGGCAGCCCTTCGCGCATGGTCTGGCCGAGTACGGGGAGCGACGGGTCGATGTCCCGCTCGAAGCCGATGATCGACTTGCGCTGCACGGAATGCTCACCGACGCGCAGCTCGGTGTCGGTGACCGACAGCGAGCGCATCGCCCGGGACGCTCGGATGGCGAGGACGTCCACCCCGACCACGATCACCAGCGCCACCAGCCAGCCCCAGACGTGCACGAGCGCGCCGCCCAGCGCCATGTCGAGCCCGAACCCCAGCGCGATCAGCAGGAACAGCAGCACGGCGCTCGCGTAGGTGCGGGCGGGCTCGTAGTACGCCGGCGGGGCGCTGGCAGCCGGCGGCGCGTCCCCTGCTGGCGCGGTCACCGGATCAGGCTAGACGCCTCCGCGGCCCAATACGTAAGGACGATGGAGGCACCGGCCCGTTTTATGGAGGTCAGCGTCTCGATGATCGCCCGGTCGCGCTCCAGCCAGCCGCGTTCGGCGGCCGCCTCGACCATCGCGTACTCGCCGCTGATCTGGTACGCCGCCACCGGCACCGGCGAGGCGTCGGCCACCGCGCGCAGCACGTCGAGGTACGGCAGCGCGGGCTTCACCATCACGATGTCGGCGCCCTCGGCGACGTCCAGCGCCACCTCCGCCAGCGCCTCCTGCACGGTGCGGGCGTTGTCCTGCTGGTAGGTCTTCCGGTCGCCGACGAGGGAGGAGTTCACCGCCTCGCGGAACGGCCCGTAGAACGCGGACGCGTACTTCGGCGCGTAGCCGAGGATGCCGGTGTCCAGGTGACCCGCGGCGTCCAGCGCGGCACGCACGGCGCCGACCTGGCCGTCCATCATCCCGCTGGTGCCCACCAGGTGCGCGCCGGCTTCGGCCTGCGCCACACCCATCGCCGCGTACCGGAGCAGCGTCGCGTCGTTGTCGACACTGCCGTCGTCCGCGAGCACGCCGCAGTGGCCGTGGTCGGTGAACTCGTCCAGGCAGAGGTCGGCCATCAGCACGGTGCTGTCGCCGAGCTCGCCGCGCAGCCGCCGCAGCGCGACGTTGAGGACGCCGTCCGGGTCGTCGGCGCCCGAGCCGAGCGGATCCTTCCGCTCCGGGATGCCGAAGATCATCACGCCACCGATGCCGGCGTCGACAGCGTCCGCGGCAGCCTTCACCAGGGATTCCTGCGTGTGCTGGACGACCCCGGGCATCGACGCGATCGGCACCGGCTCCGCGATGCCCTCACGCACGAACATCGGCAGCACCAGATCCGACGGCCGCACCGCCACGTCCGACGCCAGGCGGCGCAGCGCGGGGGTGCGCCGCAGCCGGCGCGGCCGCGACACCGGGAAGCCCGGCAGCTCCGGCAGCTCCATCAGTCCAGCTCCATCAGTCCAGCTCCATCAGTACGACTCGATCAGTGCAGCCCCGTCAATGCGAAGCCCGACGCGACGGCCGAGCCGCCTTCTTCGCGGCTGCCGCGGCGGCCTTCTCACGCTCCTCGGCCGCCTTCGCAACGGCGTACTCCGCGAGGGCGTCGACGAGCGCGGGGACGGTGGCCGTCTCCGGCTGCACGTCCACGCGCAGCCCGAACTCCTTCGCCGTGGCCGCGGTCTGCGGGCCGATGCACGCGACGACGGTCCGCGCGTGCGGCTTGCCCGCGATACCGACGAGGTTGCGCACCGTCGATGACGAGGTGAAGCACACGGCCTGGAAGCCACCGGACTTGATCGCGTCGCGGATCTCGGCGGCCGGCGGCGCGGCCCGCACCGTGCGGTACGCCGTGACGTCGTCGATCTCCCAGCCGCGCTCGCGCAGGCCGGCGGCGAGCGTCTCGGTGGCGATGTCGGCCCGGGGCAGCAGCACCCGGTCGATCGGGTCGAGCACGTCGTCGTACGGCGGGAAGTCGGCCAGCAGCCCCTCGGACGACTGCTCGTCCGTGGGCACGAGCTCCGGGCGGATGCCGAAGGCGCGCACCGCGTCAGCGGTCGCCTCACCCACGCAGGCGATCTTCACGCCGGCGAACGCACGCGCGTCCAGCCCGTACTCCTCGAACTTCTCACGGACGGCCCGCACGGCATTGGTGGACGTGAAGACGATCCACTCGTACCGACCGGTCACGAGCCCCTTGAGCGCCCGCTCCATCTGCGTCGGGGTGCGTGGCGGCTCGACGGCGATCGTCGGCACCTCCGCGGGCACCGCGCCGTAGGACCGCAGCCGCTCGCTCATGGCGCCGGCCTGGTCCTTCGTGCGGGGCACGAGCACCTTCCAGCCGTACAGCGGGCGGGACTCCCACCAGGCCAGCTTCTCGCGCTGCGCCGCGGCCTTCCCGACCGTGACGACCAGCGTGCCCGTCATTCCGACGGCGGCAAGCTCGAGCTCGCCGAGCGTGCCGCTGACCGTCTGCTGTCCGGTGCCGGTGCCGTCGCAGCTGACGGTGACTGCCGTGTCGGGCTTGAGGCCGTTGGCGACGAGCTGCTCGGCGAGCAGCGGCACCTCGGCGGACGGGACGGTGACGACGAGGGTGCCCGCCGAGTGGGCGAGCGCTTCATAGTCCGCGGCGCCCATGTCGCGCAGGTCTGCCTCGGTGTGGACCGAACCGACCGGGACACCGGCGTAGGCCGCGGTGCCCAGCCCCACCGGCACGCCGGGGACCACGTCGAGCGGCACGACCGTCTTCGCGATGGCGAGCGCCTCCTTGACTGCGGCGTCGTCGGTGAGCGGGTCACCGGAAACCAGCCGCACCACGCCGTGTCCGGCGCGCGCCTCGGTGAGCAGCACCTTGGCCGTGTCGGCCGGCAGCGTCTCGGTGGCGCGCACGTCGCCGGTCGCGAACGCGAGGACCGCCGCGGGCACACCCGCGTCGGCAAGGACGACGTCGGCGCGCCGCAGCGCATCGACGGCGTGGACGGCAAGAAGGCCCGGGTCGCCGGGGCCGGCACCCACGAAGGTGACGCGGCCCAGGACCTTGCGCGCTCGGGTCATGACGAGCTCCCCATCATCTGATCTGCGCCTTCGGCGAGCAGGTCGGCAGCGAGCCGCCGACCCACCTCCTCGGCATCGGTTGTCGCGCCCGTGGCCGACAGCCGGACGGCTCTGCTGCCGTCGACCGCGGTCACTGATCCGCGAAGGAAAACTTCTAGTCCGGCGTCGCCCTCGACGACGTCGGCCAGCGCACCCACCGGTGCCGAGCAGCCCGCTTCGAGCGCAGCCAGCAGCGCCCGCTCGGCGGTGACGGCCGCCCGCGCGTCCGCGCTGTCCAGTGCGGCGAGCACCTCGATGGCCGCGGCGTCGGACGCCCGGCACTCGATGGCCAGCGCGCCCTGCGCCGGAGCCGGTAGTACCTGGATCGGGTCGAGTACCTCGGTGACCTCGCCCTGGCGCCCCAGCCGCCGCAGGCCGGCGTAGGCCAGCACCACCGCGTCCAGCTCGCCGGAGGTCACCTTGCCCACGCGGGTGTCGACGTTGCCGCGCAGCGGGACGATCTCCAGCCCCAGCCCCAGCGCCCGCAGCTGCGCGGCGCGGCGCGGCGAGCCGGTGCCGACGCGCGAGCCGGCCGGCAGCTCA
>JAVHVL010000042.1:0-12637 GCA_032160565.1 Pseudonocardiales bacterium
CTGCTCATCGCCGCCGCCGTCGACGCCCTCTCGCGCCGGCGAGCCAGGCAGAGTTGACCCGCACCGGCGTCGGATGACGGGGCAGAGACCGTGACGCGCATCCACGTCTCCCGCCCCGACGCCATGCGGCGCCACAACCTCGGGCTGGTGCTCGAGCAGGTGCACCGCCATGGTGAGCTCACCCGGGCTCAGCTCACGCAGCGGCTGCACCTGAGCCGGTCGACCATCGGCGCGCTCGTCGCGGAGCTGTCCGAGCTGGGGCTGCTCGACGAGCGGGTCCCCAGCGGCGGCCAGCGCGCCGGCCGGCCGTCGCACGTGGTGGGGCCGCGAACGGACGGGCCGTACGCGGTTGCCGTCGACGTGGACATCACGCACGTGACGACGGCGGCTGTCGGCGTCGGCGGCCACGTCCTCGCGCGGCACGTCGTCGCCACCGAGGGCGGCCCAGCCGGGCCGCAGGCGGTAGCCCACCTCGTGGTCGAGGCCGCCTGCGAGCTGGCGACACAGGTCGACCCTGGTGCCCACGCCGTCGGCATCGGCGTCAGCGTTCCCGGCACGGTCAGCCGGCGTACCGGCACGGTGGAGTTCGCGCCGAACCTGAACTGGCGCCACGAGGCGTTCGGGGACATGCTCGCGGACGTGCTGCCCGAAGGGCTGCGGGTCTCCATCGGCAACGACGCGGACCTAGCCGTGCTCGCCGAGCACCTGCGCGGCAGCGCGCGGGACTCCGCCGACGTGATCTATCTGATGGGGCGTATCGGCGTCGGCGCCGGGATCATCGTCGACGGCCGGCCGCTGCGCGGGCACGACGGGCATGCCGGCGAGGTGGGGCACAACGTCGTGGACGTGTCCGGGCCGCTGTGCCACTGCGGCAAGCGGGGCTGCGTCGAGACCTATATCGGTGAGAACGCGCTGCTGGCCCTGGCCCAGCGCGATGTCCTGCCGACGCCGGAAAACGTTGCAGCGGTGTTCGCGGACGCCGCGGCCGGCGACGAGGTCGCAGCGGCCGCGGTGCGGGCCGTGGCCACGGCGCTGGGCCGCACGGTGGCGAGCCTGGTCAACGTGCTCAACCCCGAGCGCGTGCTGCTGGGCGGCTCGCTGGCCGGCGTGCACGAGTTCGCCGGCGAGGAGATCGCCCGCTCGCTCGAGGCGTACAGCATGGGGGCGACCCGCAACTCCGTCCAGCTGTGCGCCCCGGGGCTCGGCGACGACTCGCCGCTGCTCGGCGCCGCGGAGCTGGCGTTCGCGAGCCTGCTCACCGATCCGGTGGGCGCTCGCTAGAGCGGGACTGCCGGCGCCGGCTGCTCGTCAGCGTCCGCGGGTCCTGCCGCCTGCTCGAACTGAGTGCGGTACAGCTCGGCGTAGAGGCCGCCGGCCGCCAGCAGATCGACGTGGGTGCCCATTTCGACGATCCGCCCCTCATCCAGCACAATGACCTTGTCGGCGTTGAGGATGGTCGACAGGCGGTGCGCGATGACCAGCGAGGTCCGGCCGGCAAGAGCGTGCGCGAGCGCCTCTTGGACCGCCGCCTCGCTCTCGCTGTCGAGGTGCGCCGTGGCCTCGTCGAGGATCACGATCTCGGGCGCCTTGAGAAGCAGCCGGGCGATGGCCAACCGGGCTTTCTCGCCGCCCGAGAGCCGGTACCCGCGGTCGCCCACCAGGGTGTCGAGCCCGTCGGGCAGCGACTGCACCAGCTCGCCGATCTGGGCGGCCGTCACCGCCTCCAACAGCTGTTGCTCGGTGGCGTCGGGCTTCGCGTAGAGCAGGTTCCCCCGGATGGTGTCGTGGAACATGTGCGCTTCCTGGCTGACCACCCCGATCCGGTCGCGCAGCGACTGCTGGGTCACGGACCGGACGTCGTAGCCACCGATCCGCACACTGCCCGAGCGCACGTCGTACATCCGCGGGACCAGCTGGCTCACCGTCGTCTTGCCCGCGCCGGACGGGCCGACGAGGGCGATCAGCTCCCCCGGTTCGGCGCGGAACGAGACGCCTCGCAGCACTTCCTGCGTCGGGGCGCTATCCAGCACGGCGACGTCCTCCAGCGACGCGAGCGAGACCTCCTTCGCCGCTGGATAGGAGAACCGGACGTCGGTCAGCTCGATGGTCCGCGCGTCCCTCGGGAGCTCCACCGCGTCCGGAGCGTCGGCGATCATCGGCTCCAGGTCCAGCACCTCGAAGACGCGGTCGAAGCTGACCAGCGCGCTCATGATGTCCACGCGGGCGTTGGACAGTGCGGTGAGCGGCCCGTACAGGCGGGTCAGCAGCAGCGCCAGGGTGACGACCGTTCCTGCGGACAGCTGCCCCTTGATCGCGTAGTAGCCGCCGAGGCCGTAGACCAGCGCCTGGGCGAGCGCGGCGACGAGGCTGAGCGCGACGAAGAAAGCCCGGCCGTACATGGCCGTGGTGACCCCGATGTCGCGCACGCGGGCGGCTCGCCCGCGGAAGGAGAGGTCCTCCTTCTCCGGGTGGCCGAACAGCTTCACCAGCAGCGCGCCGGCCACGTTGAACCGCTCGGTCATCGTGGCGTTCATCGAGGCGTTCAGGTTGTAGGACTCGCGGGTGATGTCCTGCAGCCGCGCACCGATGCGGCGGGCGGGGATCACGAACACCGGCAGCATGACCAGCGAGATAGCGGTGATCTGCCAGGAGAGGGAGAACATCACGCCGGCCGTCAGCACCAGGCTGACCACGTTCGAGACCAGGCCGGACAGCGTGGAGGTGAACGCCTGCTGGGCGCCGAGCACGTCGTTGTTGAGGCGGCTGACGAGCGCTCCGGTCTGGGTCCGGGTGAAGAACGCCAGCGGCATCCGTTGCACGTGGTCGAACACCGACGTGCGCATGTCGAAGATGAGCCCCTCGCCGATACGCGCCGAGTACCAGCGCTGGGCGAAGGAGAGCACTGCGTCCACCACCGCCAGACCGGCGATCACGATCGCGATCTTGACGACTACGCGCACCTCGCCGTGACCGGTGATCTGGTTGACGACCCTGCCGGCGAGGACGGGCGTGGCCACCCCGATCAGGGCGTCGGCGACGATGATGGCGAGGAACACGATCAGGTCTGCGCGGTACGGGCGCGCGAAGCGCAGCACCCGCTTCCAGGTGCCCGGGGGCAACTGCCGTTTGACCACGGAACTGTCGCCCCGGTGCATCGAGCGCAGCGATCGCATGGTCTGCATGGAATACATCGACATCGGCTACCTCCGGCTCCGGCAACGCCCCGGCCGGTGGCGATGTTCCCTCAGCCGGCGCCGCCGCCAGGGGATCAGGCCTCTGCGTCCAAGCCGACGAGGGCGCGCAGCCGACGGTACTGGGCCTCTCGCTCGGCGGCCTCCTGCTCGGCCTGGGTACGCCCGGAGGCGGCCAGCAGCAGCGCCTTCGTCTCAGCGGCCGCGTCTCGATTCACGGCCAGGAGCGCCTTCACAGTCTCTTCCACGGCCGCGTCGAGGTCGGCGAGCGGGACGACGCGGGAGGCCAGCCCGATCTGGAGCGCCTCGGCCGCCTCGACACGGCGCCCGGTCAGGCAGATCTCCGCCGCGCGCGAGTAGCCGACGAGGTCGACCAGCCGTTTGGTCCCACCGAGGTCGGGCACCAGTCCGAGCGTCGGCTCGGCCATGGTGAACCTGGCATCCTCGGCGACGATCCGGATGTCGGCGCCCAGCGCCAGCTGGAAGCCGGCGCCGATGGCGTGCCCCTGCACGGCGGCGACGCTGACCACAGCCGGCCGCGAGCGCCAGTCGAAGGCGCGCTGCCAGCGGGCGATCTGGTCGCTCGCCGCCTCGGCCGATCCGCCGGCCAGGCCGAGCACGCCCGGCACGCCCGGTAGCCCTTCGGCGGAGAACATGGCCCGGTCCAGCCCCGCGGAGAAGGCCCGCCCCGCGCCGCGAAGGACCACGACGCGCACTGTCCCTGGCAGCGCGTCGCCGATGCGCGCGAGCCACCCCCAGGTGTGCGGATTCTGCGAGTTGAGCTTGTCCGGGCGGTTGAGCGTGATGGTCGCGACCGAATCGGTCAGCTCGATCTCGAAGCCGGCATCCGCCGGGACGACGAGCGTGCTGGACGATTCGGTCGCGGTCAGCTACTTCCCCTTGCTCTTGCTACGGGTCGCGCCACCGCGCCCGCGCAGGGTCACTCCAGACTCGGACAGTACCCGGTGGACGAAGCCGTACGAGCGGCCGTGCGAGTCGGCGAGCTCCCGGATGCTCCGGCCCTTGTCGTACTGCTTCTTGAGATCCAGCGCGAGCTTGTTCCGCTCGGCTCCGGTGATGCGGGCGCCCTTCTTGAGCACGGCCATGGTGGTTCCTCCGAATGTCGTCGGTCACGGTGCCTGTGGCAGACCGCGCACATGTCGGCGCTGCTGTCAGTACGCCGATTGTTAGCAGGGCGTTTTCCTGGCGGCAAGATCGACGCGTTCAATGCGTGCCCATGCCAACGCAACCAATGGCATGCATTCGGATATGGGCGAAATGATCATGCGGGCGACCCGGCGATTTCTTGCCAGTCAAGCAAGTGCGATCAGGTCCGCAAGATCGGGACTCCAGGAGTCCTCGACGCCATCCGGCAGCAGGATGACCTTGTCCGGCGCCAGGGCGTCGACGGCCCCCTCGTCGTGAGTCACCAGCACGATCGCGCCGGCGTAGGTGCGCAGCGCGTCGAGGACCTGGGCGCGGCTGACCGGGTCGAGGTTGTTCGTCGGCTCGTCCAGCAGAAGCACGTTGGCCGCGCTGGTCACGAGCATCGCGAGTGCGAGGCGGGTCTTCTCGCCGCCGGACAGCACGCCGGCCGGCTTGTCCACGTCGTCGCCGGAGAACAGGAAGGCGCCGAGGATCTTGCGCAGCTCGGTGTCGGTGAGGTCCGAGCGGCCGACCGCGCTGGCCGAGGTCCGCATGTTCTCGAGGATGGTGCGGTCGTGGTCGAGGGTCTCGTGCTCCTGCGCGTAGTAACCCAGCCGCAGCCCGTGCCCAGCCACCACCGCGCCGGTGTCCGGCGGCTCCAGCCCGGACAGCAGCCGCAGCAGGGTGGTCTTGCCGGCGCCGTTGAGGCCGAGCACCACGACCCGCGCGCCCCGGTCCACCGCGAGGTCGACGTCGGCGAAGACCTCCAGCGAGCCGTAGGACTTCGACAGCCCGTCGGCGGTCAGTGGGGTCCGTCCGCACGGCGCCGGGGCCGGGAAGCGCAGCCGGGCCACCTTGTCCGACACCCGCACCTCGGCGAGCCCCGCGGCCAGCGCGGCGGCGCGGCGGTCCATCTGCTGCGCGGCACGGGCCTTGGTGGCCTTCGCGCGCATCTTGTCCGCCTGGCTCTTCAATGTCTCGATCTTGCGTTCAGCGTTGGCCCGCTCGCGGTGCCGCCGCCGCTCGTCGGTCTCGCGCTGCTGCAGGTACGTCTTCCAGCCGACGTTGTAGCCGTCCAGTGCGGACCGGTTCGCGTCCAGGTACCAGACCTTGTTGACGACGGCGTCCAGCAGTTCGACGTCGTGGCTGATCAGCACCAGCCCGCCGCTGTGCTGGCGGAGGAAGTCGCGCAGCCAGACGATCGAGTCGGCGTCGAGGTGGTTGGTGGGCTCGTCCAGCAGCAGCGTCGTGGGCTCCCCGCCGGAGTCGGCGAACAGGATGCGCGCCAGCTCCACCCGGCGCCGCTGCCCGCCGGAGAGCGTGCCGAGCGTCTGGGCGAGCACCCGGTCCGGTAGCCCGAGGTTCGCGCAGATCCGGGCCGCTTCGCTCTCGGCGGCGTAACCGCCCTGCGCCGCGAAGCGCTCCTCGAGGTTGCCGTACCGGCGGACCAGTCCGTCGTCGTCTGGTGTCTCCGCGAGCTGGACCTGGACCTTGGCGATGTCGGTCACCAGGGTGTCCAGCCCACGGGCCGAGAGCACGCGGTCGCGGGCGGTCACCTCCAGGTCGCCCGTGCGCGGGTCCTGGGGCAGGTATCCGACCGGTCCGCGGCGGTCCAGCTTCCCCGCGTGCGGCAGTGACTCGCCGGCCAGCACGCGCAGGCTGGTGGTCTTCCCGGCCCCGTTGCGCCCTACCAGCCCGATGCGATCGCCCGGCTGCACGCGCAGCGTCGTCGGCTCGAGCAGGATGCGCGCGCCCGCGCGCAGCTCGAGGTCGGTGGCGGTGATCATCGGGAGCTCCAGGTCGACGGCGGTCTCGGCAGGCCGGACTGGTCAGTGCGGAGCCGCAGGATTGATTTCCATTCTATCGGGAAGTATCAGACCGACCGCCGAGCGCCGGAGTAGCCGCATGGAGTACAGCGAAGACGCCCAGCTGGACGCCTCCGGCGTGGCGGACGGCAGATCCGGCGGCATGCTGGGCCAGAACTTCTGGGCCAGCATGCCGCTCGGCACCGACCCGAACGTGAAGCAGGGGGTGACCGGGCCGCAGCGCTGGTTCACCACCGGGTACCGCTCCGGCGACCTTGGGCGATGCGACACGTTCGCCACTGACAACCTCGGCTGATCCGGGCGGACCGCCGGGGCGGCATTGGCCTGTCACAGCGCCACAAACTCGCTCGCCGTTGTCGGCGGCGCGTGCTTGATCGGTCGGGATGGACGCGACCCCGGCAATCGACGCCGAAGCCCCCTCCGCCGCTCTGGTTGCCGTCGAGAACGCCGCGGCCGCGACCAGTTTCCGCGGTGTGCTCACCGCGCAGACGGGCGGGCTCCCGGGGTCGTTCTGGTGGTTGTGGCTGGGCACCCTGGTCAGCCGCGCCGGCACGTTCATCGAGCCGTTCTTCGTGCTTTACCTGACCGGCCCGCGGCACGTGTCCGTGCAGACCGCCGGCATCGTGCTCACCGTCTGGGGCATGGGCTCGCTGCTGTCGCAGCCGATCGGCGGCGTGCTCACCGACCGGTTCGGACGCCGCGCCACGCTGGCCGCCCGCCACCGCCACCGCCGCGACGCTGTTCGCCCTGAGCTTCGCACGCGAGCTGGTGCTCATCGGCGTGCTGGTTCTCATCCTCGGCACGGTCGCCGACATGTACCGGCCAGCCTCGATGGCCGCGGTTGCCGACATCGTTCCGGAGCACGACCGCCAGCGCGCGTACGCCCTGCAGTTCTGGGCGATCAACCTCGGCTTCTCCGTGGCGTCCACGTCGGCCGGATTGCTGCTGCATTTCGGCTTCGGGGTGCTGTTCGTGCTGGACGCGATCAGCACGTATGCCGGCCTCGGCGCATCGGTCTACGGCTACGTCATCGCCGTCAATGGCGTGCTGATCGTCGTCGGGCAGCCGCTGACCCTTGGGGTGCTCTCGCGCTGGCCGCGACGGGTCACTCTGCCGTTGGGGATGGCGCTCGTCGGGGCGGGCGTCGCGGGCCTCACCCGCCCTGCTATGGATCGGATGCCTCGGCCGGACTGCTGGCCGCGGCCGGCCAGTGGTGGCTGCTCGGCGAGGTGGACCGCCGCCGCTCCGATGCCATCCCGCGGTGAGTCGGGAGTCACCGACCAGCCGCCGGATCTCGGCTCCGCCTCGTGCTCGGGCTACGGGCGGACCGCATGTCTGATGCCAACGTAAGCCAAGTCGGGCAACCGTCGAATGCCACGTACATGGCCACGGGCAACTCAGACGTTGAAGCCGAGCGCGCGCAACTGTTCGCGGCCGTCGTCGGTGATCTTGTCCGGCCCCCACGGCGGCATCCAGACCCAGTTGATCTTGATGGCGGACGCCAGCGGGGTCGGGCCGCCGGTGAGTGCCGAGTTGGCCTGATCCTCGATCACGTCGGTGAGCGGACAGGCGGCGGACGTCAGCGTCATGTCCAGGGTGATGACCCGCCCCTCGTCGGCCTCCTCCACGTGCACGTCGTACACCAGCCCGAGGTCGACGACATTGATGCCGAGCTCGGGGTCGACGACGTCACGCATCGCCTCGTCGATCTCGTCGCGCGACGGAACTGTCGTGGTGGTCATGAGTGGTCCTCCGAAGTGAGCATCGTAGTGAGCGCCAGCGAGCGAGGAGCGGAGCGGAGGAGGGCCGCGGGAGGCACGGTCATGCGGACTCCTCCGTGTCGTCGCGCGTGTCGTCGCGCCAGCCGGCTTCGGCTACGGCGCTCTTCATCGCCATCCAGCCCAGCAGCGCGCACTTCACGCGTGCCGGGTACTTCGACACGCCTTCGAAGGCCACCGCGTCGTCCAGCTCGTCCTCGTCGGCATCGGTGAGCTGCGCGTTGCCCTGGGACTGCATCAGCGCGAGGAACTTCGCCTGCAGCTGCAAGGCCTCGTCCACCGGCTTGCCCACGACGAGCTCGCTCATCACGGAGTTTGAGGCCTGGCTGATCGAGCAGCCCTCCCCCGCCCAGCCCAGGTCGGCGATCGTGCCGTCGGCGAGCTTGACCCGCAGCGTCACCTCGTCGCCGCAGGTCGGGTTCACGTGATGCACCTCGGCGTCGAACGGATCGACCAGGCCGCGGTGCTGCGGGTGCTTGTAGTGATCGAGGATGATCTGCTGGTACATCGAATCCATGCTCAGGGTCATCCGAACACCTCCCTGACCTTGTCCACGCCCCGTACCAACGCGTCGACCTCCTCGATAGTGGTGTAGATGCCGAACGAGGCCCGTGTGGTGGCGGAGATGCCGTACCGCACGCACACCGGCCGGGCGCAGTGGTGCCCGGCGCGCACCGCGATCCCCTGCTCGTCCAGCAGCTGGGCGACGTCGTGCGGGTGGATCCCGGCGAGGGTGAAGGCGATCGTGGCGCCTCGGTCGACCGGCTCGGCCGGCCCGATGATCTGCAGCCCGTCGATGGTCGTCAGCCCCTGCAGCGCATGGCTCACCAACTCGTGCTCGTGCGCGGCGACGTTCTCCATGCCCAGCGCCGAGACGTAGTCGATGGCGACGCCGAGGCCGACCGCCTGGGCGATCATCGGGGTGCCGGCCTCGAAGCGGTGCGGTGGCGCGGCGAACGTGGTGCCGGTCATGTCGACGGTCTCGATCATCTCGCCGCCGCCGAGGAACGGCGGCAGTTCGGCGAGCAGCTGGTAGCGCCCCCAGAGCACGCCGACCCCGGTAGGCCCGTAGAGCTTGTGGCCGGTGAACGCGACGAAGTCCACCCCGAGGGCCTGCACGTCCAGCGGCAGGTGCGGCGCGGACTGCGAGGCGTCGAGGACCGTGAGCGCGCCGACCGCCCGGGCACGCGCCGCGATGCGCTGCACCGGGTTGATCGTGCCCAGGGCGTTGGACTGGTGCACGAACGAGACGACCTTCGTGCGCTCGGTGATCACCGCGTCGATGGCGCTGTCGATCAGCCGGCCACCGTCGTCGATGGGCAGCCAGCGGAACGTCGCGCCCGTGCGCTGCGCGAGCAACTGCCACGGCACGATGTTGCTGTGGTGCTCCATCTCGGTGACCACGATCTCGTCACCAGGTCCGATGCGGAACCGCTCGGCGCCGGGCGTGGTCGCGGCGTTCGACATCGTGTACGCAATCAGGTTCAGGGCCTCGGACGAGTTCTTGGTGAACACGATCTCGTCGCGGCTCGGGGCATTGATGAACTGAGCCACCTTGTCCCGGGCGTTCTCGAACGCCGCCGTGGCCTCCGAGCCCAGGGTGTGCACCGCGCGGGCGACGTTCGCGTTGTGCCGCGCGTAGAAGTCGGCCACGGCGTCGATGACGACCTGCGGCTTCTGCGACGTGTTCGCGCTGTCGAGGTACACCAGCGGGACCCCGTGCACCTCCCGCGCGAGGATCGGGAAGTCCTTGCGGACCGCCTCCACGTCGATCGTCATGCCGCTGCCCCCTTCAGACCGACGCGGTCTCGTTGACGCCGAAGCGGGCGTAGCCGTCGGCCTCGAGCTGATCGGCCAGCTCCGCGCCGCCGGACTCGACGATCCGGCCGTCGAAGAACACGTGCACGAAGTCCGGCTTGATGTAGCGCAGGATCCGCGTGTAGTGGGTGATGAGGAGCGTGCCGATCCCGGTGCCCCGTACCCGGTTGACACCCTCGCTGACCACTCGCAGCGCGTCGACGTCCAGGCCGGAGTCGGTCTCGTCGAGGATGGCGATCTTCGGCTTGAGCAGCTCCAGCTGAAGGATCTCGTGACGCTTCTTCTCGCCGCCGGAGAAGCCCTCGTTGACGCTGCGCTCGGCGAACGCCTTGTCGATGTCGAGGGCATCCATGGCGCCGTTGACCTCCTTGTTCCAGGTGCGCAGCTTCGGCGCCTCGCCGCGGACCGCGGTGGCCGCGGTGCGCAGGAAGTTGGACACCGAGACGCCCGGCACCTCGACGGGGTACTGCATCGCGAGGAACAGCCCGGCGCGCGCCCGCTCGTCGACGGTCATCGCCAGCACGTCCGCGCCGTCGAGCAGCACGGTGCCGCTGGTGACCGTGTACTTGGGGTGGCCGGCAATCGAGTAGGCGAGCGTCGACTTGCCCGAGCCGTTCGGGCCCATGATCGCGTGCGTCTCGCCCGAGGACACGGTGAGGTCGACGCCCTTGAGGATCTCGGTCGTGTCCTCGCCGTCGCCCACGGTGACGTGCAGGTCGCGGATCTCCAGCTTGCTCATGCGCTAGTCGTCTCCAGTTCGGTGTCGGCCGGAGCGAAGCCCAGGCGGGCCTCGATCGCGGTCATGATGCGGTGCTGCAGGTCGGGCAGGCCGATGCGGTCGACGACGTCAGCGAAGAAGCCGCGCACCACCAGCCGCTGCGCCTCCTCGGCGTCGATGCCGCGCGACTGCAAGTAGAACAACTGCAGGTCGTCGAATCGTCCCGTGGCGCTGGCGTGTCCGGCGCCGGCGATCTCGCCGGTCTCGATCTCCAAATTCGGCACCGAGTCGGCGCGGGCGCCGTCGGACAGCAACAGGTTGCGGTTCATCTCGTACGTGCTCGTTCCGGTGGCCGTCGGGCGGATGCGGACGTCGCCGATCCACACCGTGCGGGAGGTCTCCCCGAGCAGGGCGTTCTTGTAGAGCACGTTCGACGTGCACTCCGGCACCGAGTGGTCGACGTACAGCCGCGTCTCCAGATGCTGGCCGGTGCCGGCGAAGCTGACGCCGAGCAGTTCGGCACTGCCGCCCGGTGCTGCGAACGTCACCGTCGGCAGCAGGCGAACCACGCTGCCGCCGAGGTTCACGACGATGTGCTTGACGGTGGCGTCGCGCCCGAGCCGCATGGCGTGCGCCGCGAGGTGCGTACTGCCTTCAGCCCAGTCCTGCATGCTCACCACGGTGAGGTGCGCGCCGTCGCCGACGACGATCTCTACGTTGGCCGCGAGCGTCGCCTCGCCTACGTGCTCCACGATCACGGTGGCGTGCGCGTTGGCTGCGGCCTCGATCACCAGGTGGCCGTAGCTCGTCCCCTCCTCGCCGCGCAGCGTGACGACCACCGGCTCGGCCAGCTCGGCACCCGCGGGCACCCGCACGACCAGCGCGCGCCCGGTGTTGGCGAAGGCCAGCGCGCTGACCCGGTCCGCCGGCTGTAGCACCTGGCCGACGGCGGGGTCGTCCATGCCGACCACGCTCCAGCTCGCCGGCTCGGGGGCGCGGACGTCCGGCACCACCCGTCCGGTCGGCGTGAACGCCTCGAACAGGGGGCGGATGCTGCGCACGGGGGTGAAGCGCCACTCCTCCTCGCGGCCGCGCGGCACCTCGAAGGCATCCGGGTCGCGGGAGGTGAACCGCTCGGCGGGCGAGCCGGTGGGGCGCGCAGCAATCTCAGATTCCGTGATGGTCATTCTTTGCCCTTCGGGGTCCCCGACAAATCGTGAGCTTGCGAGCGATTTGACGGGTTATCCCACCGCTCCTTCCATCTGCAGTTCGATCAAGCGGTTGAGCTCGAGGGCGTACTCCATCGGCAACTCACGGGCGATCGGCTCGACGAAGCCACGCACGACCATCGCCATCGCCTCGTCCTCGGTGAGGCCGCGGCTCATCAGGTAGAAGAGCTGGTTCTCGCTCACCCGCGAGACCGTCGCCTCGTGCCCCATCGACACGTCGTCCTCACGCACGTCGACGTACGGGTACGTGTCCGAGCGGCTGATGTCGTCGATGAGCAGGGCGTCGCACTTCACCGTGGAGGCGCTGTGGTGGGCTCCCTTGTGCACCTCGACGAGGCCACGGTAGGAGGTGCGGCCACCGCCGCGTGCCACGGACTTGGAAACGATCGTCGAGGAGGTGTGCGGCGCCAGGTGCAGCATCTTCGCGCCTGCGTCCTGGTGCTGCCCCTCGCCGGCGAACGCGATCGAGAGCACCTCGCCCTTCGCGTACTCGCCGGTCAGCCACACGGCGGGGTACTTCATGGTGACCTTGGAGCCGATGTTGCCGTCGATCCACTCCATCGTGGCGCCTGCCTCGGCCTTGGCCCGCTTGGTGACCAGGTTGTAGACGTTGTTCGACCAGTTCTGGATGGTGGTGTAGCGGCAGCGGCCGCCCTTCTTCACGATGATCTCGACCACCGCGGAGTGCAGCGAGTCGCTGGAGTAGATCGGCGCGGTGCAGCCCTCGACGTAGTGCACGTAGGCACCCTCGTCGACGATGATCAGCGTGCGCTCGAACTGCCCCATGTTCTCGGTGTTGATCCGGAAGTAGGCCTGCAGCGGGATCTCCACCTGCACGCCCTTCGGCACGTAGATGAAGCTGCCGCCCGACCAGACCGCCGAGTTCAGTGAGGCGAACTTGTTGTCCCCAGGTGGGATGACCGTGCCGAAG
>JAVHVL010000102.1:0-3149 GCA_032160565.1 Pseudonocardiales bacterium
GACCCGATGTACATGCTGGGGCGTTTGCGTACGGCCTCGAGCCCCTCGAGGACGGTGATGGAGCTACCGGTGTAGTCGTTCCTGGCGGCGCTGCTTGCCACTGGGTGCACGAACCTCTCTCGCCATCTCGCGCGGCGATCAACAGCCGGCCAGGCCGGCAATGAGCACATTTCAGACACGAACATGGGGCGGACGAGGCGCATGAGGTACGCGCGACGCCAACCCCGGTGATTCCTGTCCAGTCTACCGGAACACCCCGACAGAATGGGGTCGCAACGCGCCTGATCCCGCTCCTCGGCCCCGCGTTGCGCAGCCGACACGTCCTCCCATACGAAAGCGGGTAGCGGCTCGGCCAGCGCCCGATCAGCGCGAGTGGTGCTCAGCCGTAGGTGTCGCGGGGACCCCGCGACCCGCGCACCGAGAAGCCGCCGTGCTTCCAGCTCGGGGCAACCGGCCCGGTGATGTGCAGCCGGGCGACGACCTCCGGGCCCAGCTCGGCCACCAGGCGGGCCAGCAGCGTCGAGGACAGCAGCCGCAGCTGCGTGGCCCAGGCCGTCGATTCGGCAGCCACGCGCAGCTCGCCGGCGTTGAGCGCCGTGGGCGTGCAGTGCCCGGCCACCTCCGGACCGACCAGCGCCGCCCAGTCCGCGAACACCCGCGCCTGGGCCAGCGGCCGCTCCCACCCACGGTCCTCGACGTAGCCGGCCAGCAGATTGCCGATGGGCTGCGGATCGAGCTCGTCCGGCCCCGGTCCGGAGTAGCCCCCGGTGTTGCGAGGATCGCCGTCATCACGACGTGCACGCCCACGCTGTGTGTTGCGCGTTTGCTGGGTGTTCCGCCGTGCCGGTCGGCCCCGCGCAATGCGCTGGGCGTCGGCGAGCGCCGCCCGGGTCGGGTCTACTGGGGCGACGTCGCCGCTGTCCACAGCAGACGGGGGTTTTCCACCGTCCACTGTGGACAGGTGTGTGTCCGGCGTCTCATCGCCGGGCGGCTCAGCGGACACGGCGCACCGCACCGTCGTGCACGTCGTAACGCGCGCCGTGCAGCTGATCAGGGACGTCGGATGCGACGGCCGCGGTGATCACTGCCTGCTCGGCCTTGCTCGCCACCAATGCCAGCTGCTCTCGCCGGTTCACATCCAGCTCCGCGAAGACGTCGTCGAGCACGAGGATCGGCTCGGCACCTCGAGGGTAGTCGGCGCGCAGTAGCTCGTAGCTGCCCAACCGCAGCGCCAGCGCCACCGACCAACCCTCGCCGTGGCTGGCATAGCCGCGCACCGGAAGCTCGCCGAGCCCGAGATCCAGGTCGTCCCGGTGCGGCCCGACCAGGTTGACCCCGCGCTCCAGCTCGGCCGGCCGCACCCGGGCGACCTCGGCCAGCAGTGCGGCCTCCAGGACGGACGTCTCCGGAATGGTGTCGGCGAGCTCCGGCAGCGCCGTGGCGAGGGTGCTGTTGTACCGCAGCGTGAACTCCACACTCGCCGGCGCCACCTGCGCATACCCGGCGACGGCGAACGGGCGTAGCGCCCGCACTGCCGCCAATCGCGCCGCGAGCAGTTGGGCGCCGTGCTCGGCGAGGTGGGCGTCCCACACGTCGAGGGTGCGCAGATCGCTGCCGCCACCGGAGCGGCGCGCGGCGCCTGCCGACTTCAGCAAGGTGGCGCGCTGCTTGAGGACGCGGTCGTAATCCGCGCGGACGCCGGCCATGCGTGGTGAGCGGGCCACCACCAGCTCGTCGATGAAGCGGCGCCGCTCGCTCGGGTCCCCGCGCACGACCGCGAGATCCTCCGGTGCGAACAGGACCGCCCGTAGCGCGCCCAGGACGTCGCGCGCCCGGGTCACCGGGGCCCCGTTGAGCTTGGCCCGGTTGGCCCGCCCCGGGGTGATCTCCACCTCGACGCGGAGCTCCCGGTTGTCGGCCACGATCGCCGCCTGGACCACGGCGCGTTCGGCACCGGCGCGGACGAGTGGCGCGTCGGTGGGCACCCGGTGGCTGCCGAGGGTGGCCAGATAACACAGCGCCTCGACGAGGTTGGTCTTGCCCTGCCCGTTGGAGCCGACGAGCACCGACGGGCCGGGCTCCAACTCGACGTCCGCGGTCTGCCAGCTACGGAAATCGGTGACCGACAGGTGCCGGACGTACATGCGGCGCCAGGTCAGCCGGGCAGTCGGACAGGCATGATCAGGTACGTGTACTCGGAGCCGTCTGTCGCTGAGACATGGTCAGGTCGCGAGCTCCCTTCGGCAGGGCGCAGCACCACCGGCTTGTTCGAGGACGTGAACAGCATCCGGGCCGTGCCCGACGACAGTGCACCGAGGCCGTCGAGCAGGAACTGCGGGTTGAACGCGGTGGTGATCGGGTCGCCCTCGTAGGTGACCTCGAGCTGCTCCTCGGCGCGCCCCTCGTCCTCGCCGCCGGCGGTCAGCGCGACGGACCCGTCGGCGAACTCCAGCCGCACCGGTGCGTTGCGGTCAGCCACGAGTGCGACGCGCTTGACGGCCTCGACGAGCGCTCCGACAGGTACCTCGGCGGTCGAGGACCACTCCGTGGGCAGCAGCGAGCGGTAGGCCGGGAAGGTGGCATCCAGCAGCCGGGTGGTGGCGCGGCTGGCGCGGCCGCCGGTGCTGCCGGAGAAACCGATGATCCCCTCACCGGTGCCGTTCATCGACGACAGCGCGATCGTCATCGTCTCGCTGCTGGAGAGGCTCTTGGCGGCGTCGGCGAGGCTCCGGGCGGGCACCAGGACCTGCGCCGAAGCGGCATCGGCGGCCTCCGGGCTCCAGGCCAGCTCGCGCACCGCCAGCCGGTAGCGGTCGGTGGCGGCCAGCGTCAGCCGGTCACCCTCGATCTCCAGACGCACGCCGGTGAGCATCGGCAGTGTGTCGTCGCGACCCGCCGCAACGGCCACCTGGGCGACCGCGGTGGCGAACTCGGTGCTGACCACCGTGCCGGCGGTGCTGGGCATGGCCGGCAGTTTCGGGTAGTCCTCAACAGGCATCGTGGGCAGGGTGAAGCGTGCTGAACCGCAGGAAATCGTCAACCGCGAGCCCTCGACGGTGACGTCGACGGGGTGCGGCGGCAGCGCGCGGCTGATCTCGGCGAGGAGCCGGCCGGACACCAGGGCCTGCCCGGGCGCCGCGGCGGACACC
>JAVHVL010000176.1:0-8554 GCA_032160565.1 Pseudonocardiales bacterium
CCGTCGTCCTCCCGATGCCGGCGGAAGTACACGATGTCGTGCGCGTCGTCCGGAGACGGCCTCGTGCGCACCTCGTCCTGATCATGCTGCCGCTTCGGCTTGCGGCGCAACCGCGGATCGGGGCTCATAGCGACTGGATCGTCTCAGTCAGCACCGACGGAAGGCTCCTACCATTGCCCGACGCCAGCGCCGTGAACTGGCGGGACGTTAGGCCCGTGATCGACGACCAATCGGCGATCGGGCGCGGGTCTTGTTTCGCTCAGCCAAGATCCTGTGGTCGTTCCGCGCCTGTCGACCCTTCCTCGTCGACCCAGTTGGCCGGATTCATCCGGGACGGCTGGACGCGGGGCGGCTCGCCGTCCTGCTTCGGGAAGTTCGGCGGGTACGGCGCATCCCCGAGACCATGGTCCTGCTCATCGCGCTCGGCCCACTCCAGCAGCGGCTCGATCGACCACACCGCGTCGTCGATGCCCGCGTGCAGGTCGCCGAGCCGGGCGAACCGCTCCGGCATCGTCGCGATCGTGAAGTCCTCGGTCTCCACGTCGGGCAGCTCGGCCCACGTGACCGGCGCCGACACCGGCCCGCTCGGCTTGCCCCGCACCGAGTAGGCGGCGGCAATAGTGCGGTCCTTCGCGTTCTGGTTGTAGTCGACGAACACCTGCTGGCCGCGCTCCTCCTTCCACCACGCCGTGGTCACCAGCGCCGGCACGCGGCGCTCCACCTCGCGCGCGAACGCCAACGCGGCACGGCGCACCTCGCGGAAACCGAAGGCCGGCTCGATCCGCACGTAGATGTGCAGCCCCTTCGATCCGGAAGTCTTCGGCCAGCCGACCGCGCCCAGCTCGTCAAGTACGGCGTGCACGGTCTCGGCGACCTGCTTGCACTCGGCCAGCCCGGTGCCCGGCTGCGGGTCGAGGTCGATGCGCAGTTCGTCCGGGCGCTCGACGTGGGCGCGCCGCGTGTGCCACGGGTGGAACTCGACCGTCGACATCTGCACCGCCCAGGCCACGCTGGCCAACTCGGTTACGCAAAGCTCGTCGGCAGTACGCCCGGACGGGAAGCTGACCTCGACGGTCTCCACCCACTCCGGCGCTCCCTTGGGCAGCCGCTTCTGGTAGATCTTCTCGCCGTCGACGCCGTCCGGATAGCGGTGCAGCATGCACGGCCGCTCGCGCAACGCGCGCACGATGCCGTCCCCGACGGACAAGTAGTACTTGACCAGGTCGAGCTTGGTCTCCCCGCGCTCGCTGAAATACACCCGGTCCGGATTGCTGATCCGGACGGTGCGTTCTCCGATTTCCAGCTCGACGGACGGCGACGGCATGCTCGGACGTTAGCGCGTGACGCGTTGTCGGTGCGCGTTCCTAGGCTGAGCGGCATGCCGACCACCCACCACCTCGACCCCCAGCAGCTCGACCACTGCGCCCTCATCGCCGCCGACAGCGCCGGCCTGGCCGATGCCGCCGAGGGGAACCTCAGCGCACCGGTCGAGCACTGCCCGGGGTGGGCGGTCGCCGACCTGGTGCGGCACGTTTGGGAGGTGCATGCCTTCTGGGGGCAGGTCGTCGAGCGGCGCTTGGGCGATCACAGCGAGTTCGTCGCGCCGCCCGCGCCGTCCGACGACGAGCTGATCGACGCCTTACGCTCCGGCGCCGGCCGGCTCGTCCAAGTCCTCGCGGCCGCCGATCCCACGACGCCGGTCTGGACGTGGGCCAGCCAGCAGGACGCCGGCTTCGTGATCCGGCACCAGGTGCAGGAGGCGGCCGTCCACCGGTGGGACGCCGAGCATGCCGCCGGCCGATCGTTCTCGATCGACCGGGCCGCTGCCGCCGACGCGGTGGACGAGTTCCTGCAGTTCTCCCTCGGCCCGGCGGACACCGGGCTCGACGCGCCGCTGGCGCTGGTGGCCACCGACTCCGCCGCGGCGTGGACCGTCCGCCCAGCGGGGGGACGGGGCACCAGTCGTCGCACCCGGCATCGCCGCCGACGACGTAGCCCAGATCCGCGGCCCGGCGTCGGATCTGCTGCTGTGGATCTACGGCCGCAGCCCCACGGCGGCGCTCGAGGTCGTGGGCGACCCGGCGTTGCCGGCGAGGTTACGGCGGCACGCCAGCACCGACTGACGCGTTCCGACCTACGCTGTGCGGGTGGACACCGACGAGCTGTGGGACGACGAGCCGCCGCGCCGGGCTCAGTACGTCGACGGCGCGTGGGGGCGCACGGCCAACCCGAACACCGCCGACGGCGAGCTGCAGAACATCGCCGCATTCAGCGCCGGCATCAGCCGCCTCCACGGCCCCCGCCGCACCGCGGTCCGCGCGGTGGTGTGGCTGATCCTCATCGGCTTCGTGCTCACGTTCGTGTACGGCGTCCTCGGGATCGTCAGCATCTGGTAATGCCCGGACGCCGCAGCCGTCTGTACCGTCGAAGCCATGAAGCGCTCAGAGGAGCTACCCGCACCGGCCGTCGTCAAGTCCGATGAGGAATGGCGCCAGCAGCTCACCCCGGACGAGTACGCGGTGCTGCGGCGGGCCGGCACCGAGCGGGCGTTCACCGGTGAATACACCGACAACCACCGCGTCGGCGTCTACCGGTGCCGCGCCTGCGGCGCCGAGCTGTTCCGCAGCGAGCACAAGTTCGAGTCGCACTGCGGCTGGCCGAGCTTCTTCACCCCGCTGGCCGGCGAGAGAGTGATCGAGCGCACCGACACCGCGATGGGCATGAAGCGCACCGAGGTGCTTTGCGCCAACTGCCAGAGCCACCTAGGTCACGTCTTCGAGGGCGAGGGCTACGGCACTCCGACCGACCTGCGTTACTGCATCAACTCGATCTCCCTGTCGTTCGAGCCCGCTCCGGAGTAGAACGGCCGTAGCAGCTGTAGACGGCGGGGGTGGCAATGTCGGACACCGGGCAGGTCGACGAGAAGCAGGCACGGGCGGTCGCCGAGGCGGCGCGTGAGGACGGCTGGAGCAAGCCGTCGTTCTGCAAGGAGCTGTTCCTCGGCAGGCTCCGCCTCGACCTGATCCATCCCCACCCGAGGCCGGCCGCGGAGGCCGCCGCCCGCGGCCTGGAGTTCCTCGAGCGGCTGCGCGCATTCTGCGCGGGGCTGGACGGCGCGGTCATCGAGCGGGAGGCGCGCATCCCGGACGAGTACGTCAAGGGGCTGGCCGACCTGGGTTGCTTCGGCATCAAGATCCCGGTCGAGTACGGCGGCCTAGGGCTGTCCCAGGTCACCTACGGACAGGCGCTGAGCCTTGTCGGCTCGGTCCATCCGAGCATCGGCGTGCTGCTGTCCGCGCATCAGTCCATCGGGGTGCCCGAGCCGTTGAAGCTGGCCGGCTCGACGGAGCAGAAGCAGGCGTTCCTGCCGCGCTGCGCGCGGGGGGCCGTCAGCGCCTTCCTGCTGACCGAACCCGACGTCGGCTCGGACCCGGCGCGGATGCGCAGCACCGCCACCCCCACCGAGGACGGCGCCGCGTACCTCCTCGACGGCATGAAGCTGTGGACCACCAACGGGGTTGTCGCCGAACTGCTCGTCGTCATGGCCACCGTGCCCACTGGTGACGGGCACCGGAATGGGGGCGCCCCCGCCAACGGAGGCGCAGCCGGCGGGGGAGGCATCTCGGCCTTCGTCGTCGAGGCCGACTCCCCCGGCATCACCGTCGAGCACCGCAACGCGTTCATGGGGCTGCGCGGCATCGAGAACGGCGTCACCCGTTTCGACCAGGTGCGTGTGCCGGCCGCCAACCTCATCGGACGGGAAGGCGACGGCCTGCGGATCGCGCTCGCGACGCTGAACACCGGCCGCCTGTCGCTGCCGGCGATGTGTGCGGGGGCCGGCAAGTGGAGCCTGAAGATCGCGCGCGAGTGGTCGGCGGCGCGGGTGCAGTGGGGCAAGCCGCTCGGGGAGCACGGCGCGGTGGCCGGCAAGATCGCGTTCATCGCGGCGACGACGTTCGCACTGGAGGCGGTGCTCGACCTCTCCGGGCAGCTCAGTGACGAAGGGCGCAAGGACATCCGCATCGAGGCCGCGGTCGCCAAGCTGTGGGCCAGCGAGATGACCTGCCTGGTCGCCGACGAACTCGTCCAGATCCGCGGCGGCCGCGGGTACGAGACGGCGGAGTCGCTCGCCGCCCGTGGCGAGCGCGCCGTGCCTGCCGAGCAGTCGTTGCGCGACGTGCGGATCAACCGCATCTTCGAGGGTTCGACGGAGATCATGCACCTGCTCATCGCGCGGGAGGCCGTCGACACGCATCTACGGGCTGCCGGCGACCTGGCAAACGCCGAGTCCGACCTGGCGAGCAAGGCCAAGGCCGCCGCACACGCGAGCGGCTTCTACGCGAAGTGGCTGCCGCAACTTGTCACCGGCGCCGGGCAGGTGCCGACGTCCTTCCGCGAGTTCGGCGCGCTCGCCCCGCACCTGCGCTTCGTCGAGCGGGCCTCTCGCAAGCTTGCCCGCTCGACGTTCTACGGCATGGCGCGCTGGCAGGCCGGCCTGGAGAAGCGCCAGGGGTTCCTCGGCCGGATCGTCGACATCGGCGCGGAGCTGTTCGCCATGTCGGCGGCCTGCGTCCGTGCGGAGATGCTGCGCGCCGACGACCCGGATCGCGGCACGGACGCCTACGAGCTGGCCGAGGCGTTCTGCGGCCAGTCGCGGCTTCGCGTCGAGCGGCTGTTCGACGCGCTGTGGGACAACACCGACGACGCCGACACCACGCTCGCGCGCCGCGTGCTGGCCGGGCAGTACAGCTGGCTCGAAGACGGCGTCCTGGACCCCAGTGACGGCACCGGGCCGTGGATCGCGCCATGGCCGTCCGGTCCGTCCACCACCGAGTCAGTGGCCCGCCGCTACCTGCACTGACGGCCGGGCAGGGCGTCCGCTACGGCAGGTCCGCTACGGCAGGGCGTCGATGAGTTCGCTGACCTCGCGGCGACGGCCGGTGTAGAACGGCACCTCCAGGCGGACGTGCCGCCGGGTCTCCGAGGCGCGCAGGTGCCGCATCAGGTCGACGATGCGATACAGCTCGTCCGCCTCGAAGGCCAGCATCCACTCGTAGTCGCCGAGCGCGAAGGACGACACCGTGTTCGCGCGCACGTCCGGGTACTCGCGCGCCAGCCGGCCGTGCTCGGCCAGCAGGGCGCGCCGCTCCTGCTCAGGAAGCAGGTACCACTCGTAGGAGCGCACGAAGGGGTAGACGCACACGTAGTTGCGCGGCGTCTCCTCAGCGAGGAACGCCGGCACGTGGCTCTTGTTGAACTCGGCCGGGCGGTGCAGCGCCATGTTCGACCACACCGGCTCCAGATGGGCGCCCAGCCCGGTGCGGCGGAACCGGCTGTAGGCCTCCTGCAGCGCGTCGGCCGTGGCGGCGTGCCACCACACCATCAGGTCGGCGTCGGCCCGCAGCGCGCTGACGTCGTACGTGCCGCGCACCGTCACGTCCTTCGCGGCCAGCTGGTCGAACAGCTCCGTGACCTCGGCGGCCGGCGCCTGCCGCTCGGCCTCACCCAACGGCGTAGCGACCTTGAAGACCGACCATGCGGTGTAACGGATGACGTCGTTCAGTTCCCGAGCCTTCGACATACCGTCATTGTCCCTCGGCCGGCAGCGCGGCCACCACCTGGTCAACCGCCATAGCGGCCGACGCGATACAGGCCGGGATGCCAACGCCGTCGTAGCTGGCGCCGCACACCGCCAGGCCGGCGACCGCGCCCACCGCGGCCCGCACCCGTGCCACGCGCTGAACATGCCCGACGCCGTACTGCGGCAGCCCGCCACCCCAGCGCGTCACCTGCGCGTCGACCGGGTCCGCCGCGACGCCGATCAGCGCCTGCAGCTCATGGCGGACGAGGGCGACGAGGTCCGCGTCGTCGCGCTGCAGGAGCTGCGCCTCGCCGGCCCGCCCCACCGAAGCGCGCAGCATGGTGAGCCCGCCGGTCTGCAGCGGCCACTTCTGCGACGACAGCGTCACCCCCTTCACCCCGAACCCCTCGCGGGTACCGACGAGCAGGCCACTCCCAGCCGGGAGCGAGACGTCGCCATAGGCCAGCGTGACGATCGCGACGCTAGCGGTGTCGATGCCGGCCAGCTCCGCGGCGGCGACGGGGACCGTGTCGCGTAGCAGCATCGCGGCCTTGGCGGCGGGCGTCGCGACGATCACGGCGTCGGCCGCCACCAGCTCCGGCTCGGGCACCGGCCCGCAGAGCAGCTCGAAGCCCTCGGGCGTACGCCGCACCTGCCGGACGGTCGCGGACGTACGTACCGTGAACCGCCCCGACTCGGCCAGCGCCCTCGCCAGCGCACCGACACCACCGGCGAGCGACGCGAACACCGGCCCCCCCGCGGGGTTGTGGGCGCCGGTGTCGGCCAGCGCCTGGGCGGCTAGCACCAGTGAGCCGCCGTCGCGCGACAAGCGGGCCGCGAGCGCGGGCATGGTGGCCTGCAGGGACAGCTCGTCGGCTCGCCCGGCGAACACCCCACCGAGCAGCGGCTCGACGAGGCGATCGACGACCTCGTTGCCCAGCCGTTCGCGGACCACAGCGCCCACGGACACGTCCTCGGTCAGCGGCCGCATCGCCGCCGCGGACGGCTCCGCGGCGATCCGCTCCAGTGCAGCGTCCGTGAGCACGCCCGACGAGCGGACCGCGTCGACGTCAGCGGGAAGGCCGAACATCGTCCGCGCGGGCAGCGGGTGATTCGCTCCACCGGCGCGCACCTGCGCCGCCGTCGTCAGCGGATGGATGAGGTCGGCGCCCAGCCCGACGGCGCGGGCCAGCCCCACCGCCTCCGGGCGGCGCGCGAGCATGGCCTCCGCCCCGACATCGACCTCGATGCCCGCGACCTTCTCCAGGCGCAGCTTGCCCCCTACCGCCGGAGATGCCTCGAGCAGGAGGACCTCGGCATCCGGGCGGCGCGCCGCAAGGTCGAAGGCCGCGGCGAGGCCGGCGATCCCCCCGCCGATCACGACCACCCGCATCAGGAGTCCAGGGAATGCACGAGCTCGACGACCCGGGTGAGCACCTCCGGATCGGTCTCCGGCAGCACCCCATGACCCAGGTTGAAGATGTGCCCCGCCGCGGCGCGCCCCTCCGTGACGACCCGCCGCACCTCCCGCTCGATCACGGACCAGTCCGCGAGCAGCAGCGCCGGATCGAGGTTGCCCTGCACGACGGCGCCCGCGCCGATGCGGCGCGCGGCCTCGTCGAGCGGGATCCGCCAGTCGACCCCCACCACGTCGGCGCCCGCCTGGCGCATCGGGGCGAGCAGCTCGCCGGTGCCCACGCCGAAATGGATGCGGGGCACGCCGGACGAGGCCAGCGGCTCCAATACCGACCGGCTGTGCGGCAGCACGTACTGCTCGTAGTCCGCCCGCGAGAGCGCCCCCGCCCAGGAGTCGAACAGCTGCACGGCCGCCGCGCCCGCCTCGATCTGCACCGCCAGGAACTCGCGCGCGATGACGGCCAGCCGGTTCAGCAGCGCGTGCCAGAGCACCGGCTGCCCGTGCATCAGCGCCTTCGTGCGGGCGTGGTCGCGGGACGGGCCGCCCTCGATCAGGTAGCTGGCCAGCGTGAACGGGGCGCCGGCGAATCCGATCAGGGGCGTCCCCCCGAGCTCGGCGACCAGGGACCGCACCGCCGACGTGACGTACGGGACGTCCGCCGCCTCCAGCTCGCGCAGCGAGTCCAGGTCCGCCGTGCTGCGTATCGGCTTGTCGACGACGGGGCCGACGCCGGCGACGATGTCGATGCCGACCCCGATCGCCACGAGCGGCACGACGATGTCGGAGAACAGGATCGCCGCGTCGACGCCGTGGCGGCGGACCGGCTGCAGGGTGATCTCGGTGATCAGCCCGGGGTCGCGGCAAGCGTCCAGCATGGCGTTGCCGGCCCGCAGTTGCCGGTACTCCGGCAGGGACCGACCCGCCTGCCGCATGAACCACACCGGCGGGTGCAGGCCAGGATTCCCGGCCGCGGCGCGCACGAGCAGCGAATCGGCGGACGGGGCGAGATCGGGTGGGGCAGCTGCGCCCGGGCGTGAATTCGACATCACCGCCCATGGTCCCACGCGCATCCGGCGCGCCTTCTAGGAATTGTCGGTGGGGCATGCGAGCTTTGAGCTGTCGCCCGCACCTGCGGAAGGCCTGAGGGGGTTTTGTCATGTACGCCGACCGGTTCTTGCCCTGCCCGACCTGCGCGGAAGTCACCCTGGTCGAGGCACCACCCTGCAGCGACGGCCACGGATCCGAATGCCCCGACCGAGTCTGTACCGGCTGCGGGGCCGCCGTCCTGGCCGATCCGCTGATCATCCACGAGCTGCGCCCGGCGGCGCGGCGTGCCGCCTGAGCGCGCCGGTCAGAGCGGAATGAGCCCACCCCATACCCTCCGTCAGGTGGCCGACGTGGACGACGAACCCGACGCGGCGCCGGCCGACGCGAAGGCTGCCCCCGACCTGTTCCGGCAGGCGGTCGCGAGCCTGACCAGCACCGCCGTCCGCCGCGAGGTGCGGGTCGAGCCACTGCGCCCGCCGCAGCGCCTCGCACCGTACAGCTACGCGATC
>JAVHVL010000267.1:0-6349 GCA_032160565.1 Pseudonocardiales bacterium
CCCCGCGCCACTACCTGCAGCAGCTCACCGAGCTGGCTGCCGAGGGGCGGCGCGCCGACACAGTCGAGTTCTTCCTGACCGCGGCTGTCGGCGTCCCGGCCGACGCCCTGGCCGCGCTCCTCGGCGACGCGCAGCGGCGCACGCTGCCCGGCCAGCAGCACGACGTCGCGCCCGGGGTGCTGGCACCGGTATTGGCGGACTTCTTCGCCGGATGACCCTGGGCTAGCAATGCCTAGGCTCAGTCACGCGAACTCGTCGGTGCCGGCAGGTCGATGGCCTCGGCCACCGACAGAAACGCCTGGAGCAGGGTGATGTGTCGGCCGGTCTCCCACGCGAGGGCTACTTGGCTGGGCCCGATGTCGGTGACGACGGCCGATGCGAGGTCGGCCCGCTGGACGGCGTCGGGATTCTGGATCAGGTGTTCGCCGGCGAGGTCGACGATGCTGACCGTCGCCTTGCCTGCCAGGCGGTGATCGGCGGCGAAGACGGCGACGCGCGGCTCGGTGGTCACTGACCGCAGCCGCAGTCCGCTGCGCTCGACCGGCAGCCGCACGTAGCTGACGTCGGCCCGCCCGTCGCGCAGGACTTCGACCTGGTTGTGCCAGCCCGTGCGAAACACCTCGACCATGACGTCGGGCGCGAGTGCTTCGAACGCCCGCGTGGCCGAGGTGACGACGATGCCAGGCATGAAGGCGACCGTGAACGTGTCGGTGCCCCTCGATGCGATCCCCACCCGCCGGCGCACGGCCTCGGCGTTGGCCAGCAGCGCCGGAGCGTCGGCGAGTAGCTGCTCGCCCGCGCGGGTGAGCTCGGTACGACGCTTGTCCCGCTCGAACAGCCGCACCTGCAGCTCATCCTCGAGCGCCCGAATTTGGCGAGACAACGCCGGCTGGGCGACGAGTAGCGCGGTCGCCGCCCCACCGAAGTTGAGGTGTTCGGCGACCGCGACGAAGTAGCGCAGCTTGCGTAGGTCGACGTCCGTGGCGCTCACTCCTCCTCCAACGCGTCATGCCGAACAGGTATTGCAAACGACCGTTTAGGTCTTGGACGCCAGGTCTCAGACCGCCGCACCGTTGAGACATGACCACGACACCTCTCGCAGACAGCACCGTCGCCGTCCTCGGCGGCACCTCCGGCATCGGCCTGGCCACCGCGCTAGCCGCAGCCGAGGCCGGCGCACACGTTCACGTCGTCAGCAGTCGCGAATCCAGCGTCTCGCGCGCGCTCGCAGCCTTGCCCGAAACCGCCCATGGCTCGTTGGCCGACCTGTCGTCGCCCGACGCCGTAAGGTCGGCGCTCGACGCGATCGGGACGATCGACCACTTGGTGTTCACCGCCGGAGAACCGCTCACGATCATGCCGGTGCTTGAGATGGACCTCGGCCGCGCCCACGCCTTCTTCGAGCTGCGGTTCTTCAGCGCGCTCGCCGCAGTGCAAGCCGCACTCCCGCACCTGCGCGACGGCGGATCGATCACCCTGACCACGGGCACGGCGTTCCACCGTCCCGGCGCCGGATGGTCGGTGGCCGCCGGCATCACCGGCGCTGTCATCGGCACCACCCGCGCGCTGGCGGTAGAACTCGGCCCACGTCTGCGCGTCAACGCGGTCTCCCCCGGCTTCGTGCGCAGCCCGTTGTGGGACAGCATGCCTGACGCCGATCGCGAAGCCATGTACGCGGCCGCGGGGGCTGCCGCTCCGCTGGGTCGGGTGGCCGAGGTAGCGGACGTCGCGGCCGCTTACCTGTACTGCATGACGCAGCACTTCGCGACCGGAACCGTCCTCACCGTGGACGGCGGGAGCTTGCTCGTCTGACCGCTGAGGACCGTCTCCAGGGCCAACCTCCCGAAGGCGGTCCTCTCAACAGACACCGCGCGCGATGAGGCGCTTGCGTCGGCTCGTGACATCGCAGGCGTGGCGGCGGTGGTCCGCACGGCCGCCCGCGCGATCGTCGGCTGCGACGGCGCCACATTCGTGCTGCGCGACGGCGAGCAGTGCTTCTACGCCGACGAGGACTCCATCGCGCCGCTGTGGAAGGGTCAGCGCTTCCCGCTCACCGAATGCATCAGCGGCTGGGCCATGATCAACGGGCAGGTTGCCGCGGTGCCCGACATCTACGCGGACGAGCGGATCCCGCACAGCGCGTACCGCTCGACGTACGTCAACAGCCTCCTGATGACTCCGGTGGGGCAGCCGAAGGCCATCGCGGCGATCGGCATGTACTGGGCCGACGCACACCGGCCCACGCCCACCGAGATCGAGGCCGCGGGGGAGCTCGCCGGGGATGCGGCGCAGGCGATCGACGCGGTCGGATTGGCGAGCACGCCGTGGGCGCCGAACTTCCGGGCCGCCGTCCCCGCGGAGTAGCCGGCGCTCAGGCGTGCCTAACTCATGCACGCCCCTGCCACCTGCGACGCGTCGCGTTCCGGTGTGCGAAGTGCGGTACACCGCAGGGGGGCGGCACGTCCCCCGACGCTGCGCCCCCCTGCGGCCGCAAGACCATCCTCCGAGCCGGAAGAGTGCCCCGCACGTTCCGGTGAAAGCTGGTCTGAGCCCCAACCTGCAAGCAAGCCCCGACCTGCAGGGGATTGTCAGGCAGAGACCGCCAGAACCGCCGGATGGTGCCCGCACGACTTCAAGGCGCGCTCTGCGCTTCCGCGAGCGCCGCCGAGGTCTTGGGCGACTGGGGACGGATGCGTGTCCGCAGCAGTCCCTGGGACACAGAGTACACCGATTCGGGACAAAAGCACGGCGTCCGGCGCGCTGGGTCCGGCGAACTGTCCGGTGCGGCGGCTCAGTTTGCCGGCTTGCTGTCTCGTGAGCTGCTTGTGGGCCCGGGTGCCGCTGGCGGCAGGACGGCACTCGGCGGGATCGCCCGCGTCGCGATCGATGCGGCCACCTCCGACAGCAGGGTCTGAGTGCGGCGCGCATAGCTGCGCAGCAGCTCGAATGCGGCGTCCATCTCGACGTGCGAGTGCTCGGAGATGACACCCTTCGCCTGCTCGATCGCGATCCTGCTGTTGAGCGCGGTCTGCAGCTGCTCGGCCAGCTGCTCCCCGGCGCGGATGGTGCGGTGCTGCATGATCGCGATCGTCGCGACGTCCGCGAGCGCCTGCGCGATCTCGAGATCACCGGCAACGAGCACCACGTCCGGTGGCACGAACAGATTCAGCGCGCCGATCGTGTCCTCGCGCAGCCGCATCGGCAGCGCATAGCTCGGCCCGAAGCCGCGCGAGCGGAGCTCCGTGGCGAACAGCGGCCACCGCTCGATCTGCTCGGCCGCCTCCAGCACGACGACGGGGCTGCCGCTGCGGAAGCAGTCCAGACAGGGGCCCTCGTCGTTCTGCAGCTCGAACAGTTCGAGCATCCGGCTGTGCTCCGAGGAGCTGGCCATCACCCGCAGCTGGCCGCGCTGGTCGGCGAGCATGATGCCGGCGGCGGAAGCGTCCAGCAGATCGACACAGCTGCCGACCAGCCCGTCGAGGACCTCGACGACGTCGAAGCCGTTCACCAGGCTGTCGGCGAGCCGGACGAAGGTCTGTCCGAGCCGCAGCTCCCGATTGCGGTGGGGATTGCTCATCGTCGACCACCTGACCGATGCCAAAGCCTCATCATCTCTCCAACCGCAGGCTGCGCGCGACGATCGCCTCCGCCACGTCACCGATAGGCAACTCTTCCGCAAATGCGTACGCCCTCAACCGGGCGAGCGCCTCTTCGATCGAGACATCCAATTGGACGACCAGCACACCGGATGCCTGATGGACCACGGCGCGGTGGAATTCCACGGGGCGATCGAGCGGCGTCCCGCCGTTGCCGTCCGCGGTGATCAATTCCGGCAGGGCATCCTTCGTCACCAGGTCGAGTAGTGCGTAGGCGCAGAGGTCCGCGAGCCGGAGCGCCGAGCTGAGCTCGTCCGGCAGAAGTGTGCCGGGGTCGACGCGGTACATCGCGAGAACACCGAGGCCGATCGCGCCGATGCACAGCGGCAGGGCGAAGACGGCACGCGCACCAGCGCCTACGGCGGCATCGGCGAACATCGGCCACCGCGCCACGCTGCCTCGCATGTCGAGGTCATTGGCCAGCACCGGATGCGATTCCGCAAAGGCCGTCATGCTCGGGCCTTCGCCCAGCGCGAACTGCAGTTCGTCCAACCGCACGGCCATCTCGTCGCTGGCGCACACCAAGCCACCGAAGCCTCCCGAGCTCATCTGCGACACCCACGCACCTCGCACCGGCAGAGTGCGCACGGCGGCATGGCACACGGTTTCGAAGGCAGCCAGCCAGCCGTCGCCCACGCCGCTGACACCGGCAAACTCACCGCCTCCAGCAGCCATGCGCATGTCCATTCCCGCGCTTGCGATCGCGCGCGACGTTCGGGTCTGGAGGCGCATCACGACTATTGGCCCAGCCTAGGTGTGATGTCCAGGGACGTTGTTCCGGTCTGAGGTGACGTCGGCCTGTCGTTGAGACAGACGAGGGCCCCCGGTTGTGAAGTGGAGCTGTCTAGAAACCGCTTCACCGACCGGAGGCCCTCATGTCCCACGCTAATGCTGCCCTGACTCCGCGCGCCCGGCTGCGTCTGGCTCTGTTGATTGTTGAACAGGGCTGGACGTGCTCGGCCGCGGCAAAGATGTTCATGGTCGCCCCACGCACGGCCCGTAAGTGGGCCGATCGCTACCGAGACCAAGGGCCGGCGGGGATGGTGGACCGCAGCTCGCGGCCGCGTCGCAGCCCGGCCAAGACCCCGCCGCAGGTCCTGCGCCGGATAGTGCGGCTGCGGTGGCGCCACCGCCTCGGGCCGGTACAGATCGCCGGCCGGCTTGGGGTGCCGGCCTCGACCGTGCACGCGGTGCTGGTCCGCTGCCAGATCAACCGGCTCTCGCGCATCGACCGGGTCACCGGCGAGCCGTTGCGCCGCTACGAGCACGAGCATCCCGGTTCACTGATCCATGTCGACGTCACCAAGTTCGGCAACATCCCCGACGGCGGCGGCCACCGCTTCGTCGGCCGCCAGCAAGGCAAGAAGAACCGAGAACTGACCGCCAAGCGCACCGGACAACGCAACCAGCGCTACGAGCCACGTCCCGGCATCAGCTACCTGCACACAGTCATCGACGACCACTCCCGGGTTGCCTACGTCGAGATCTGCCGCGACGAGAAGGCCACCACCGCCATCGGTGTCCTGCAGCGCGCTGTCGCCTGGTTCGCCGACCACGGCGTGCTCGTCGAACGGGTCTTGTCCGACAACGGATCGGCCTACAAGTCCCACGCCTGGCGCGATGCCTGCGCCGAACTCGCCATCACACACAAACGAACCCGCCCCTACCGTCCACAGACCAACGGCAAGATCGAACGCTTCCACCGCACCCTCGCCGACGGCTGGGCCTACGCCCGCTTCTACGACTCAGAAACCCAACGACAAGCAGCCCTGCCCGGCTGGCTGCACTTCTACAATCACCACCGTGCCCACAGCGCAATCGGAGCCCTACCCCCGATCAGCCGCCTGACCAACCTGCCTGGACATCTGGGCTTCCCCTCGTAGCGTGGAGACATCGCTTTTGAGGAGGAGCGATGGCAAGGACGTATCGGAAGTTCGATGAGGACTTCAAGCGCGGTGCGGTGCAGCTGGTGTTCGAGACCGGCAAGCCGATCGCGCAGGTGGCCCGGGAGTTGGGCGTGAACGAGGGCACGCTGGGTAACTGGTGCGTGCTGGAGCGTCGCCGGCGCGA
Source organism: Pseudonocardiales bacterium (assembly GCA_032160565.1). Classification (GTDB taxonomy): domain Bacteria; phylum Actinomycetota; class Actinomycetes; order Mycobacteriales; family Jatrophihabitantaceae; genus RYN-117. The sequence continues at coordinate 5,727 of JAVHVL010000267.1, forward strand.
GGGCGGCAAGACGGCGTTGAGTGAGGACGAGCGTGCCGAGCTGAACCGGCTGCGGCGGGAGGTCACCGAGCTGCGGATGCAGCGTGATGTCCTCAAGCGCTCGGTGGCCCTCTGGGTCGACGAGGCGATGGGCCGGTAGCGGTGGCCGCCTTCATCGCCGCCCAGAGGGAGCAGTACGACGTGCCACATGCGACCGCGTGCCGGGCACTGCAGGTCAGCCCGGCGTGGTTCTACAAGTGGCGTGACGGCGACGCGTCGCCCCAGCACGCGCGGCTGGTGGCGCTGGCCGCTGAGATCGCCCGGTGCTTCGCCGCGCATCACGGCAAGTACGGCTCGCCACGGATCACCGCGGATCTGCGCGAGGCCGGCTGGCGGGTCAGCGAGAACACCGTCGCCAAGCTGATGCGCGAGCAGGGCCTGCTCGCCCGGGTAAAGAAGCGCCGCAGGTCCACGACCCGCCGAGGCAAGGGCCGGTGGCGAGCCCCGGACCTGATCGGGCGTGACTTCGGCACCGAAGAACTGAACCGCAAGTGGTACGGCGACGGCACCGAGATCGACACCGAGGAGGGCAAGCTGTACCTGGACAGCGTGCTGGACATGGGGTCGCGGCGCATCGTCGGGTT
>JAVHVL010000270.1:0-7021 GCA_032160565.1 Pseudonocardiales bacterium
GGCGACCACGATGGTGCCGGTCGGCTCGTCGCTGCGCGGTGAGAGCTTCGTCAGGAACCGCGAGCACGGAAGCTGGTTGTTGCGGGCCATCCCGTAGATCGTTCGGACGATGGTGGCCAGCGTGGCGATGCCGGTGCTGAAAACGGCGATGCCGGCGCCGATCAGGAAGAGCTTCGCGAACCACGAGCCGACGGCCGAGGTGAGCACCGCCGGGATCAGTGACGGACTCTTCATCGCCGCGCCGACGTCGGGGACAGCGAGCAGCAGGCACAGGTCGAAGATGAAGAGGACGAGCGCGGTGCCGGTGAGGCCGGCGATGATCGCCTGGCTTGGCTTGATCCGCGCGTCTTTCGTCTCCTCGGCGAAGGCGCCGGCCGTCTCGAAGCCGACGAGCTGGGTCACGACCAGAGCGACGACGATCAGGAAGGGGGTGACGTAACTTCCGCTGCCCTGAGCGCCGCCGGTCTTGGTGATGACGCTCAGGCTCTGGTGGTGGTTGGCGAGCAGGGCGATCGCCGCGCCCAGCAGGACGACGAGCTCGAGCACGACGCCGATGCTGTTCAACAGCGCGACGAACTTGACGCTGGTGGACATGACGAGCCCGGCCACGACCGTCGTGATGATCGCGAAGATGATCTGCGTCGACTCGGTGTCCTTGAACGTGCCCGGGAACAACCCGGCGAAGACTGCGTTCATCACCAGGCCCACGGCCGGCATGACTAGCACGATCGCGACTATGTAGAAGAGCCCGGTCATCCAGCCGACCAACTCACCGCCCAGCCGCCGGGCCCACTGGTAGATGCCGCCGGTCAGCGGGTAGTGCGAGCTGAGCTCGGCCCAGATGAGGGCCAGGACGAGCTGGAAGACGAAGATCAACGGGATGGCCCAGATGAACGCCGGGCCCCCGATCGCGACCGTGGCGCCTGTGACGAGCAGCGCGCCGGTGGTCGGGCCCTGGAAAGCGATGGCAAACAGGGACCCGGTAAAGAAACCGAGTGCTCGGCGCAGCTTCGGTTCGACCCCGAGCGTTCGCAGGTAGGCGTTCTCGCCCTCGTCGACCTCACCACCCGGAGGCGGGCTCTTGGGCAGGACGGCTTCCTCGGTCACGGTGCACCCCAATCCGTTGGCGGACGTTCGGATGGATGGATGCTAGGGGCACCGGTTCGAATCTCGCAAGAGTTTCGCTCTAGCACTGCGGACCTAGCGCAGTAGATCGACAGATGCGATCGAATATCGAACGTTACCTGATTTTTCGCGGGCGCGACCGCAAAACCCGATCGAGCGTGGTAGCGCGCGCCGACCTAGTCAGGCCGAGGGGGCGGCCTCCCCGATCTCCCACTCGTAGGAGAACTTGGCCACCTTCAAGATCACCGACGTCTCGAGGTTGGTGATGCCGGGCAACTGACCGAGCTTGTCGGTGACGAACTCGAGCAGGTGTTCCTGGTCGACGAAGAAGGCCTCGACGATGAGCTCGTAGCGGCCGACCGACAGTCCGACGTAGCGGACCTCCTGATAGGTCCGGATGGTCTCTGCGACCTCGTGCACGGACGTCAGGTCGACGGAGACACCGAGGATCGCCGACATGGTCATGCCGGCGGCCGCTGGACTGGGGACCGCCACGATGGTCATGAGCCGCTCGTCCAGCAGGTGCGCGATGCGCTTGCGCACGGTGGTCTCGGTGATGTCGAGCGAGCGGGCGATCTCGGTGTTACTGAGGCGGCCGTTGACCTGCAGCATCCGGATGATGCTGCGGTCGAGGTCGTCGATGGGACGAGTGGCCCCGGTCGAGGTCGCCGATACGGCCTGCTCGGACCTGTGGCCTGAACTCGCCATCGAGACGCCTCCAATCGAAATCAAACCGTATCACGGTCTATAGGATCGATACTCGAACAGAATCGCGCTATGTGGCTTGACATTCGACCTATCGTGGCCCGATATTAAGCAGGTTCAATCCGGTCACGATCATAGGGCTCCGGCGGCCGACGCAGACGACATCGAGGCCCGGCGCGGTGTGCTGCCCACACACGACTCGCGGCGGCCGGACGAGGAGGTCCGCCGTGCGTGAATCGCTCAGCGAGGTCGGGGCGCGGCTGAAGGCGGCCGGTGTGCGCTACGTCTTCGGTGCCTATGTCGACGTCCACGGTGTACCGGAGTCCAAGTGCGTCCCGATCGATCACTTCGAGGACATGGCCCGCGGATCGGAGCTGTACACGGTCGGGGCCCTCGAGGGCATGGGCGAACTCGGTCCCAACGAGGACGAGTGCGTGGCCATCCCCGACATCGACGCGCTCACCGTGTTGCCCTGGGATCGCCGCTACGCCCTCGCCCCGGCCAACCTGTTTCTGCACGGTGCGCCGTACGACCATGACTTCCGGCGACTGTTGCAGGACCAGGTCGCCGCCGCCGCCGAGCTCGGGTTCCGCATCAACCTGGGTATCGAGCCGGAGCTGTACGTGATGCGTCCGGACGCCGGCGGGGGCTGGACGCCGTGGATCGACGAGGACGCGGTCAACCTGCCGACCCGCGGCTACGACCTCGAGACGACGATGCTGGCCGACCGGTTCCTCGAGCCGATGGTCGACTACATCAACGAGTTGGGCTGGGACGTCTACTCGTTCGATCACGAGGGCGGCGACGGGCAGTACGAGTTCGACTTCGGCTACACCGACGCCTTGACCATGGCCGACCGCATGATCGTCTTCCGGCTGATGGCCAAGCACGTGGCCCGCTCGCTCGGCTGCATGGCGACCTTCATGCCCAAGCCATCCCAGACCGCCTTCGGCTCCGGGGCCCACCTCAACATCAGCCTGGCCGATCTCGACGCCGGGCGGAACCTGTTCGAGCTGGTGCCGCCGGGATCGACCACGAAGCAGGTGGCGATCGAGGACGGCTACGACCCGATCGCCTACCAGTTCACGGCCGGCGTCCTGGCCCATGCCGACGCCGTCACCGCGGTGCTCGCACCGACGGTCAACTCGTACAAGCGGCTGCTCCCCCGCGGCCTGATGAACGAGATCTCCTGGGCACCGGTGTTCCGTGCCTACGGCAACAACAACCGAACGCTCATGCTGCGGCTGCCCAGCAACCGACGTTGCCTGGAGGTGCGGGTGGCCGACAGCGCCGCGAACATCTACCTGGGGACCGCCCTGACCATCGCGGCCGGGTTGGACGGCATCCGCCGCGGCCTGGACGCGGGCGAGCCGGTCAACTTCGACACCTACAAGACGAGCGCGGCTGACCTGGAAAAGGCGGGCGTACATCGGCTGCCCTCGACCCTCGGCGAGGCGATCGAGGAGTTCGCGCGTAGCGAATTCGCCCGGGAGACCGTCGGCGAAGCGCTGCACGCAAGCTACGTCGAACTGAAACGGGCCGAGTGGCTGACGTACAACACCGTGGTATCAGAGTGGGAGCGCGCGCAGTACCTGCAGCTCTGGTGAGCCGACGGCGTCAGATCTCGACCGGCCCGTCGACCCCTTGGACGACCGCCACGAGGGCGACAGATTCGGCGATGTCGAGGCGCAGTTCGACGCGAAGGGCCGCGAGCGCCGGTCGTACCGACGACGGATCCGCTGCGGTGGCGCGCAGCTCGATCAGCTCGGTCTCTGGCAGTGCGCGGGTGGTCGCATGCGGAGTGCAGCGCCAGTCGATCAGGGACGGCACCAGGCCGCCGTAGCCGACGTCGGGTGGGGTGAGCCGCCACTCGAGCACGTCGCCATCGGGGGGAGCGCCGCGACATCGGGGCGGCATCCCCAGGGTCGTAGCCGCCGGCGCGGGCCTCGGCGATCGCCGCGTCAAGATTGGCGGGGTGGACGCAGCGATCAATCGAAGAAATGTGCCGTCTGGTTGCGATGGCGCTTTGGCAAGTGCTCGACGACCGGTTCAGGATCACCGTCGAAGAGTGCTGTGCCCAGGTGCGGCGGCAACGAAAACCGTCCGGCCATGCCGCCGTCAGTGCGCGGTCGGACGACCCGAACTGCCGATGGCAGCGAGGCGGACTCACCCGATCGTGACGGGCGACCTGCGAGGGTGACCACATGCCGTTCCGGTTCACTCGCGGATCAGAGCCACCGGAGGACGACGCGTCGGACTCATACCCCGATGACCTAGTGGCGGCGCTGGTCAATGCAGCGCCACGCTTATCGAAGCTGAACCGACGATGGATGAAGTCCGCAGACCTGGCAGACGTGGCCCGCGACGGCTGGACACCCGACGAAGTCGCCCGGCTCGTGGAGTCCTGGCCGAACGTAGGCTCCGTTGGCGTATCGCTCCTGGTCTCGCTTTCGGTAGCGGTACGCCGGCAAGTGGGTGGGGATGTCGGGCACGTTGTCGCGTGGACTCACGCCCTTGCGACAGACGAAGCGCCAGGTCGATTCCGCTCACGGGCCCTGGGGGCTGAGGAGCTGCGGTCGGCGCGAGATTCAGCTCGAACATCGCTGCCCGACCTCGCCGAACGGTATTCGGCAGCGGCTGGATCATCTGACCTCGGATTGGCTGCGGCCACGGCGGGGTTGTCGATCACTCAGACGGAGACGCGCGCTACGAGCGGGTCGCTTGATTTGGGCGAGCTTCGTCAACTTGCTGCAGCGCGTGGAGTGGATCTCCCATAGCCCGATCCGCTATCGACCGGATTCGCCGCCGATCGCGTCATACTGCCCTCGTGAGCGGAGGACAGGACTCGGCGAAGGCGAAGTGGGTTAACGACCTTTCAAGCGGGCCGTCCGAGCGGGACAGCCTGGCGCGGATCGTGGACGCTGACGGCGGGCGGGACGAGGCCGAGAACGCCTACTACGAGGCAGCGGCGGACCCTGACCACGTTCGACTCGAAACGGCTCAGCGCCGGTTTCGGGGCCAGTACCTCCGCCGCCTGCGACGCCTCGGCGAACGTCAACGGCACGCCGACTGAGACGTCTTTCTATGCCGATGTGCGGACGGCTCGCTATCCGTATGAAGATGCGGTGGCCGGCGTAGTCTGCCGGGCTCGTTGCCGCGAGCGCGGGCGCCAGCCGGGCAACCACCGCGCGACGAGGACGAGCCGGATCGACGGGACTCCCGGGTCGATTCGCCCGATGTTTTTCGTCCCGCATGACGTACCTGTGCGCGACGCGATCACCGGGCGGGTCATCTGGGACAACGACGCGCCGGTTGGCCGGATCACAAGCGCGTGATCATCGTGCCCCGCAGCGGGTTCCCCTGTTGACACGTATGTCCATTTCGATGAGCGGAACAGTCTGTTCGGAAGAAGTCGCGGCGGTAGTTTGAATTTGTCGCCGGCCGGCGCGTGGAGCCGCGGGGCCGCGGATGTAGCCCGGTGACCGACGGTGCTCACGCGAGTCTCGTGAGCACGCGTGGTTGGTCGTCGGTGATGGCGATGGTGTGCTCGAAGTGGGCGCCGCGGGACCCGTCGTCGCTGCGCAGCGTCCATCCGTCGTCGTCGATGCGGTAGGCATCTCGGCCGCCGGCCATGAACCACGGTTCGACCGCGATCGTCATCCCATCGCGTAGCCGCATTCCGCGGCCTGACCGGCCGTCGTTGGGAACGTGGGGGTTCTCGTGCATGGTGCGACCAACGCCGTGCCCGCCGAAGTCGGTGTGCAAGCCGTAGCCCGCTTCGCGTGCGACCGCACCGATGGCGCTCGAGATGTCACCGATCCGGGCGCCGTCTCGCGCTGATGCAATGGCGGCGTGCAGGGCGTGCTCGGTGCGCTCGAGCAGACGGGCGTCTCTGTCCGAGGTCGAACCCACGCAGAACGAGATCGCGGCGTCGCCGGTCCAGCCGTCGAGTGTGGCGCCGCAGTCGACGCTGAGCAGATCGCCCTCGCGCAGCCGGTAACCAGTGGGGATGCCGTGCAGGACGGCGTCGTTGACGGACAAGCACACAACCCCCGGGTAAGGGGCCGGAGCGGAGGACGGCTGGTAGCCCAGGAACGGCGACGATGCTCCCGCGCCACGCAGGACCTCCCGCGCAACCTGGTCGAGATCTCGTAGGCGAACCCCGACTGCGGCGTGGCCGCGTACCTCGGCCAGGGCGCGGGCAACCACCCCGCCAGCGGCGGCCATCGCCTCGATCTCGCCTGGTGTCTTCAGCTCCACCACGCTCGGCACCTCCAACGCCTACCGGGATTTCTATACCGGTATTAGTATCACGGTCATGGTGCGTCCGATCTTGACCCCGCACGAGCGTGAACGTGGTCGCCTGCTCGGGGCAGCCCTGCGTGCGGCACGAGGCACGCGCAGCATGGTCGACGTCTCCGCCGCGGCCGGTATCCCCGTCGAGACTCTGCGCAAGATCGAAACCGGCCGCATCGTGACCCCGGCGTTCTTCACCGTCGCAGCGCTCGCGCGTGCCCTCGAGCTGGACCTGGGCGCACTCGCCCACACGCTCGACGGCCTGCCCGACGTCGCGCCGAACGCAGCGACCGCCTAACCGAACTCGGCTCGCAGCCTCACCCCCTCGCCTCAGCAGCTAACCACTACAGGACACGCGGCTGCCCGGTGGCGGATCCTCTGCGGGAAAGCCACTTCCGGCTGCGAGCAGCTCCCCAAGATGTGTCGCTCGTTGGTCGACGGGCGAATCCTGGTCGAGAACCCTGTCTTCGAGGACCTTTGCGACGTAGCCGGAGGTGGGCGTCACCGGTGAGGTCGGCGCGCGGCTGAAGACAGGTCAGCCGATCCGCTCGGCCAGGGACACGATGATCCCCTCCGGACCGCGCACGTACGCCATGCGCCAGAGGTGCTCGTACTGGCCGATGTCGCCGACCAACCCGTAGCCGTCCGCGGCCAGCCGGTCGACCGCCGCCTGGAGGTCGTCGACCTCGAAGGCCACGTTGCGCAGCCCCAGCTCGTTGGCCATCGCGGCGGGCGATCCGGGCTGATGGGCGGGCCGGACGAAGCTCGAGAGCTCCAGCCGGGTACCTCCGTCGGGCGGCCGAAGCATGACGATCTCAGTGCGGGAGTCGGGGATGCCGATGACCGTGTCCAGGAACTCGCCCTCCACGAACATCCGCGTGCCCTCGACCTCGAG
>JAVHVL010000363.1:0-4751 GCA_032160565.1 Pseudonocardiales bacterium
CGGAAACCGCGCACGGTCGGTGGGTTATTGCGTCGAGTCCTTGCCCTCGGTCATCTCGGCGATCCGGTCGAGGGTCGCGGTCATGCCTGCGCGCAGGTCGCTGCGGCGGTCTTTGAGCCCGTAGAGCGTGCCGATCACGAACCAGCCGACGGCGGTCAGCTTCTTGGTGACCTCGTAGGACTCGGTGACCCGCGTCCCGGTGCCTTCGGGTTCGAAGCTGTAGTGCCACGCGACGGTGCCGGCGAACGGCTCGGTGCGGGCGAAGGCGAACTCCCTACCGGGGTCGGCGGCGGTGACGACCGGCTTGTTGGGCCAGTTCGGGCCGCGGCCGGCCTTGTTGATCGCCTTGAAGCGAGCGCCGACGGCCGGTCCGGTGGCGCCGCCGAGCCAGGTGCAGCGAACGACCTCGTTCGAGTACTCCGGCGTGCGAGTGACGTCGGAGACGAGGTCGTACAGCACCTGCGGCGACGCGTCGACGTGCCGGGAGACCTGGTCGGTGGTCAGTTCCTGCCTCATCGCATGCCCTTTCGTCTCGATGAATACTTCCAGCGAGAGGCGGCGGATGCGATACCAAGGGGCTGCGGTGGGTGCCGGCTCAGAAGCCGGTGCCGTCGCCGAAGCCGCTCGTGGACCAGGTCGTGCCGTCGTCCCGGACGCCGAAGCCCCAGTGGCCGTGGAGGTCCTCGATGAAGTCGGGCGCGCCGGCACCCATGGCGAAGGCCGCGGTGGCGTAGGCGTCGGCGAGCGACACGCGCCGGCCGATCACGGTGACGCCGGCCATTCCGGACGGTGGTCGGCCGGTGTGCGGGTCGAGCACATGCTGCCCCCGCTCGGCCGAACCGGAGGTCGCGACGGCGAGGTCGCGACCGGCGACGATCCCGGCGATGGCGCCGGGCTGCAGCGGATGGGCGATCCCGACGCGCCACGGCGTGCCGGGCGCCGCGTTGCCTGCACACTGCACGTCACCACCGCCGTTCACGCAATGGTCGGTGGAGCCCGCCGCAACGAGCAGGTCGCTGGCGCGTTCTATCGCCCAGCCCTTGACGAGACCTGACGGGTCGAGCGTCCCCGCCGCAAAGGCGGAGAAGTAGCCGCCGGTCTCCCGCTCGAGTTCCTGGCACCGGCGCAGGATCTCGCGAACGTCCGGCCGGCACTGCTCCAGCTCGACGTCGCCACGGTTCAACCGGCTGATCTCGCTGTCCTCGCGGTACGTCGAGAACGTCGCGTCCACGTCGTGGAGGAACCCGACCACGTCCGCGAAGACACGCGTGTCGAACCCCGGGGTGCGCACATCCAGCGTGAACACCGTCCCCATGCAGTGCTCGACGTGGCGGGAGGCGACCCCCACGGTCATTGGATGCCGGCCTTGTCGAGCGCGCTCTGCAGCGACTGCTGGTAGCCCTGGCTCGTGTAGCTCGCGCCCGACACCGTGTCGATGTTCGCGCTCTGGGCCGTCAGGGTCTCCTGCAGCAGGATGGGCCCGGCTGCGTTGTTGATCTGCGCCGAGTGGCCGTCGTATGCCGTCAACTGGAGGAACGACGCGTTCGTGATCTTCTTGCCGGAGACGGATATCTGGACCTGGACGACGCCGAACTGGGTCTGGATCGCGTCTCCGGCGATCGTCTTCGTGGTTGGGGCCGCCGACGACTTTCCCGCGGCGGAGGAGGTGCCGCCCGGTTTCGGGGGCGCGCTGGAGCTGGTCGACGGGGCGGCGCCCGCGGAGCTGGAACTGGAGCTGCCGGGCAGAGCCGCTGAGGGCAGGGCGGCACTCGATGAGATCGGGTGGGTGTTGGCCTTGAAGCTGAGCAGGGCCACCAGCCCCAGCACGGTGCCGGTGACGGAGAGCAGGACGCGTTTCATGTGTGTTCACTCCGCCTAGAAGGTGAAGGACTCGTTGTGGATGTGGCGGCGCGGCACGCCGCTCTGAAGCAGCGCGCTCTTGGCAGCGGCCATCATCGGCTCCGGGCCGCACAGATACACGTCGTGCTGCCGCAGCCCAGGCACCACCTGCTGTAGCCGCTTGGCGGACAGGTGGTCGCTGCTGCCCTGGCGGGGTGGCCCGAGCAGGTACTGCACCCGGGCGCCGCGTTGCTGCGCGATCCAGTCCAGCTCGTGGCGGAGCACCAGGTCCTCGGCGGTGTTCGCCCGGTAGATCAGGGTGATGTCGCCCGGGCCGCCCGGCAGCGTCTCGAACAGCGCACGCAGCGGCGTGATGCCCACGCCACCGGCCAGCAGCAACACCTTCTGCCGTCGCCGGCGCGCCGCGGTGAACGCGCCGTACGGCCCCTCGGCGAACACCCGCGTCCCGGGGCGCAGCTTCAGCAGCGCGGCGCTGTGATCACCGCTGATCTTCACGGTGATCCGCAGGACGTCATCACGGGGCGGCGCCGAGAGCGAGTAGGGGTTCGCCGCCCACCACATGTCGCGGGTGAGGAAGCGCCACCGGAAGAACTGGCCGGGCTCGGCGCGCAGGCGGTCGAGGTCGCGCCCGGTGAGGTACACCGACACGGTGTCCGCGTTCTCGCGGCGGACCTCCACCACGCGCAGCTGGTTGCGCAGCGCGGCATGCACCGGGGCGATCACGCGGAACCACACGAGCAGGGCCGCGACCGCCAGATACATCGCCGACCACAGCCACCTGGCCCGGGCGTTCGAGATGAAGTCGGCACCGGTGGCGAACTGGTGACTGAACGCGAGCGCTATGGCGAGGTAGGTATAGAGGTGGATGAAATGCCACGTCTCGTACCTGAGCCTCCGCCGGGCGGCGCGCGCCGAGGCGATGCCCACGACGACGAGCAGCCCCAGGGCCACCGTCGCCATCAGCACGTCCGCGTAGCTCGTCAGCAGCGAGCCGGTCTCGGCCACCACGCCGGCGTGCGCCATGACGGCGTATCCCCAGATGATCAAGAGCGTGTGCGCCACCGCGAGGCAGACGGTGTAGCGGCCACCCATGGCGTGCCAGCGGGCCAGCCGATCGGTGCCCACACCGCGCTCCAGTGCCGGCACGCGGGCCATCAGCGCGAGCAGGACGACGACCGCGTAACCCGCGAGCAGGCCGGTGATCCGGCCGGCGTTGGTCAGCCAGTCCCCGAAGCCGTGGATGAAGCGGGTGTCCTGCCACCACAGCGCGACGACGGCTACCGCGCCGATGCCGATCGCGCCGAGCGCAACCTGGGGTGGGATGCGCAGCGGCGCGACCGGCCCTGAGGCGCTGGTGCGGCTCGCTCGAGGGGTGATCGTCGCCGTCACCGTCACCTCCAGTTCCTGCATCGGCTCTGGCAATCATCGACACCGAGCCTCTGGAATTCATCTCAACGACCTGTGAAGACGCCCGGTCTCAGCGGATTGAGAGGCGTTTCAGAGCTTCGGCGGCCGGCCAGGCGGCATCCTGTAATGGTGACCAGCCCCGGCACGGACCTGAGCCCCGCCATGTCGCGGCCCGACGGCAGCCCGCTGCGGGCGCTCGTGGTGGACGACGAGCCGAACCTCGCTGACGTGCTGGCCAGCATGCTGCGCTACGAAGGCTGGGACGCGCAGACCGCCGGAGACGGCGCGACCGCGGTCCGGATGGCGGGCAGCTTCGCCCCCGACGTCGTCGTCCTCGACGTCATGCTGCCGGACTTCGACGGCTTCGAGGTGCTACGCCGGCTGCGCGCGCTCAACCCCCAGGTATGCGTGCTCTTCCTGACCGCGCGTGACGCGGTCGAGGACCGTATCGCCGGCATCACCGTCGGCGGCGACGACTACGTCACCAAGCCGTTCAGCCTGGAGGAGGTGCTCGCCCGGCTGCGCGGGCTGGTGCGGCGTGCCGCCGTCGGCCACGCCAGTGCCGGCTCGCAGCTGGTCGTGGGCGAGCTGAGCATGGACGAGAGCGCGCGCGAAGTACGGCGCGACGGCGAACAGATCGAGCTCACGGCAACGGAGTTCGAACTGCTGCGTTTCCTGATGCGCAACCCGCGCCGCGTCCTGTCGAAGGCGCAGATCCTCGATCAGGTCTGGAGCTATGACTTCGGCGGCCAGGCGCACGTCGTGGAGCTCTACATCAGCTACCTCCGTAAGAAGATCGACAGTGGGCGCGCGCCGATGATCCACACCGTCCGCGGCGTGGGGTACGTGCTGAAGGGCGCCCCGTGAGCGGTGCCGGCAGCTGGCTGGCGCATCGCCGATCCGCGGCAGCCGCCCGCTTCGAGCGGGTGGGGCTCCGCACCCGCATCGTCGCCGTTCTGGTCGCGCTGCTGCTGATGGCTTGCGCCGTGGTGGCGCTGGTCAGCGTCGTCGCCCTGCGCCGGTTCCTCTTCGACCGCCTCGACCAGCAGCTGGCGGCGGCCGGGGCCCGGTATGCCGTCTCGCTCGAGCATGCGGCCGACCACGACCGCGACGATTCGCAGTTCGCGTCGGTGATCGGTCAGCCCGCGGGCACGCTCGGCGCTCGCGTCGCCGGCGGCAAGGTGACCGCGCTCGGGATCGTCGGTGGCGGCACGGTCTCGACGAGCTCACCCGCTCGCACCGCGCTGGCGAACTTGACGCCGACCCGGCGCCCGCACAGCCTCACCGTCCCGTCGCTGGGGGAGTACCGGGTCATGGTCACGCCCGGTCAGGACAACGACCTGCTGATCACTGGCCTGCCGGAGCGCAGCGTCGACGACACGGTCCATCGGCTGGCCGGCATCGAAGCCGTGGTCTTCGCCGGGGCCCTCGTGCCCACCGCGGCCGCCGGCGTGCTGTGCGTCCGGCTGTCGCTGCGTCCGCTG
>JAVHVL010000398.1:0-7857 GCA_032160565.1 Pseudonocardiales bacterium
GGTCGCCGATCGGGTCGAAGACAGCCGCGGCGCAACTGACGGCAGCCACCAGCGCACCCAGCGCGAGCCACCTCGTGAGCCGGTCTTCGGCGACGGGGCCCGCCGGCCACGGCAGTAGGAACGGAACGACAACGGGTTCGTCGTCGTGCAGGTCGACGGGCTGCCGGCTGGCCGGTTGAGCGACCGCAACGCGTGACGGAGTCGTGCGAGCCAAGTGCGAGCCGAGCGGGCGGCTCGCACGACTCCGCGCGTGGGCGTCTTTCGGTTACCTATCGACCTGCGAAGCGGGCAGTCGTAGCGTCTGGGTATCGGCCGATGCCAGCAGGATCGACCGCATGGGCGTGAGGGGGTTGATCATGTTCGTCCAGGTGATCACAGCCAGGACGTCGGATGCCGCGCAGGTCCGCGCCGCGTTGGACCGGTGGAACGAGGAGCTCGCGCCCGGTGCGGAGGGCTGGCTCGGCTCGACGTCGGGGGTGACCGAGGACGGGCGGCTCGTGGCGCTGGCACGCTTCGAATCGGAGGAGGCGGCACAGCGCAACAGCGACCGCCCCGAGCAGGGCCGATGGTGGGCGGAGACTGCCGGGCTGCTGGATGGGGAGGCCACCTTCCGCAACAGCGTCAACGTGATGCCGGATCTGCACGGCGACCCCGACAAGGCGGGGTTCGTCCAGATCATGCAGGGGCAGCAGGGGCCGGACCCGGACCGCGCTCAGGAGTTGATGAACGAGAACTCCGACGAGTGGGCCGCGTTCCGTCCGGAGGTCATCGGAAGCCTCGGCGTGGCGCACCCGGACGGCACCTGGACCATGGCGCTGTACTTCACGTCGGAGTCCGCGGCTCGGGAAGGTGAGGCCAAGGAACCGCCGCCCGAGCTGAAAGCGCAGATGGAGGAGATGGACAAGCTCAGCGTCGGCGTGCCGGAGTTCTTCGATCTGAAGGACCCCTGGCTTCGCTCCCCCAAGTAGGGCTCGCCGGTATCAGGTGTCCGACGCCGGGCGCCCGAGCTTCTGTTACGGAAGCGTTCCTCACCGCCGGTGAAGGCCGCGCCGAATTGGCCCAGCTGGGTGAAGCCTCACTATCGCAGCCGCCCTATGTGGGTAGCAAACCTCGGTCGGAACACGTTGGCTGGCGGATCGAGGGGAGATGGGGAATTTCGATCCGGTTCGAGCCGCGCAGCGAGCCGTGCACATGCTGCGGCGCGCACGTCTCGATGAAGGTCATCACGAACGCCCGGCGAGGCGGCGTCGCGGCGACGCGCAAGTTGCCGATCCATGACGATGACGGGACTTCGGCGGACGAACTGTGTCCGCGAGACCCGGCAACGGGGTCAGACGCACCGTAGGGCCGCCAGCCCCTCCGGCATCCAACTGCACGCCCGGCTACAGCCCCTGCATTCCGCCCGGTGACGATGTGGATTGCGCGGGTGGGTCGGGCAACGGCCCGCGGTACGTCAGCGGCCCGATAATCGTGACTGGCGATGACCCGTACGGGTTGGACGCCGACCACAACGGCATCGGATGCGAAAGCTGATCGCGCCACACCACGTACCGCCAGGATGCCTACCGATCAGCCGAGGCAAACCTGGCCGGCGTCCCGAGCTGGTGAACTCGCGAACGGCGGCCCGGCTCGCCGCGTCTCAGCTGCCGGCGGTGTCCTGCGTGGCGCGGTGATACCTCGGCGCCCACACGCGGCGATACAGCAACCTGGCCGGCGGAGGGAGCAGTCCGAGAACCCTTGCCGTTGTCGCTTCTGACGCGCCGTCCAGCACCCAGGGCAGGTACTCGGCCCCACCACGGATGCCGCCCTGCGACCGCCGGATATCTCGCCCGAAAGCCGCCCATCCGGCGGGGCCGAGTCGGCGCTCGATCAGCGGTAGCGCCGACTCCTCCTCGTGGCGCATGTGCCCTGCCAGCCCCAGGGCCAGCGCATCGACTGCGGCCATGATGTCGAGCGCGTCGTGCGCGGCGATGGCGGCGTCCACGCGTTCGAGCTGCGGATCGATCTCGGCGTGCTCGGCTTCCATCGCGTTGAGCACGGCAATCTCCTCCGGCGCGGAAACCGCAGTCCGCAGCCTGGGCCACAGCGAGGTGTCCTCGGCGGTGTGGTGGATGTGCAACTGCTTCGTGAACGTGGCCCAGATTCCCAGCCATTGCGGCGAGTGGGCACCCTGTTCGCCCGGCGCCGCAAGCCGCCGAAGATCGCGGGTGAAGGCGTCGTGGGCGACGTACATCATCGTGAAGTCGACTACACCGTTGAGTGGGGTTCGTTCGCGCCACGCGTCGGCGTTCGTGTTGGTCATTGCTTCTCCTCTGACGTGGGTACGGGCGTCACAACAGCTCGGCCGCTGGTTCGGCGTGCGGCGCCGGCAGCACGACCTCCGGCTCCTCGCCGCGGGAGTTACGCGTGCGCAGCGCGATGATCGCGGCCGCGAGGAGGAACGTCGCCGCGGCCAGCAGCGCACGGTGGAAGCCCGACGTGAGCGCCTGCGATACCGGGTGGTGCGATGCCAGCAGGTGGTTGGTGTGCGAGGTGGCAATCGCGGAGAAGATCGCCAGCCCGAGTGCCCCGCCGACCTGTTGTGACGCGTTGACCAGCGCGGCGGCCAGCCCGGCCTTGTCTGCGGGCACTCCGGCGTTCGCGGCTGTGGTCGTGGCGACGAAGACGCCGCCGATCCCGAACGACACGATCATCAGCCCGGGGAACAAGTCGGCGAGATAGGAGCCGTCGACCGGGATGCGGGAGAGGTAGTACAGCCCGCCGGCCGTGATGAGGGCACCGCCGACGATCACCGGTCGGGTGCCTATGCGGCCGATCAGCTGCGTCGAGATGCCGGCTGAGATGCCCACTCCGAAGGTGAGGGGCAGGTAGGACGAGCCGGTCTGCAGCGGTGAGTAACCGAGGACGTTCTGCATGTAGAGCGTGAGGAAGAAGAACATCGTCACGAAGCCACCGACGCCGATCAGCTGCGTCACGTCGGCCGCGCCGAGCCCCTTGACCCGGAAGATCGAAAGCGGAACGAGCGGGTTGGCAGTGCGCCGCTCGTTGACGACGAAGGCGATCAACAGCACGCCTGCCCCCACGAGCTCGCCGATGGTGCGGCCGGTGCCCCAGCCCTGATCGGGCGCCTTCACCAGCGCGTAGACGAGGAGCAGCATTCCGCCGGTGACCAGAACCGTGCCGAAGACGTCGAAGTTGGCGAGCGGTGCGCGGCGTCGTTCCCCGGGGATCAGCCAGAAGATCGCGGCCAGCAGGAAGACACTGATCGGTGGATTGACGAACAGCACCCAGCGCCAGCCGGGCCCTTCGGACAGCACGCCGCCGAGGAAGACTCCGGCCGCGGAGGCCAGCCCCGCCACGCCACCCCACACGCCGAGCGCCGTCGTGCGGTCCGAGCCCTCTTTGAACGAGGTCGTGAGCAGGGAGAGCGCGGCCGGCATCATCAGCGCCGCGCCGAGACCTTGCGCCAGGCGGGAGCCGACCAGGACGCCGGGGCTGCCGGCGAATCCGCCGGCAAGCGAGGAGACCGCGAACAGAATCGTTCCGGTGATCAGCACCCGGCGACGCCCCAGCAGGTCGGCGACGCGGCCGCCGAGGAGCATGAATCCGCCGTAGGTGAGCAGGTATCCGCTCAGCACCCATTGCAGATCCTGCACCGAGAAGTTCAGGTCATCGCGGATATGCGGGAGCGCGACGTTGACGATCGACGCGTCGACGAAGTCGAGGAAGCCGACCGCCGACAACAGGACCAGCGTGAGCTTGCCGCGGCGTGTTGCCAGAAAGGATGGTGGACGCGTCAGTGTCGTCATTAGTCAGAACCTCCGTCAGGCAACCGGTTGCCCGGTCGCGTAGCGGGCGGCCGAAAGAAGTGGCCGCCTCGTGAAGCTGCTACTGACCTGACGGATCCGAACCGGCGGACGTGACCGCCCCGGCGCAGTCGCGCTCGTCACATCGGATTGGCCGGCGTGGCTGGGAACGCTCTGTTGATCAGGCGGCCCGGCGTGTCGCCGGGTTCATCCGCGCTCGGCGGAGGCAGGTCGTGTCGCGGCGTAGAAGCCGGCGATGTGGGCGGCGGCAAGGCGCGCGGCCCGGTCACCGTCGCCGTCGCGCGCTGCCGACGCGATGTTGCGGTGCTGCCGGCGCAGCCGCCGCTGCATGCGCGGCCAGTCGGTCAGGTCCTGGACCGCGGCGACCACGTATTCCTCGATGGATTCGCGAAGCGACGTCATGATCGCGGCCACGACGTCATTGCCCGATGCCCTGGCCAGGGTGACGTGGAAGTCAGTGTCCAGAGCCAGGAACTCCGCGGGCGTCAACTGCGGCGCATCCATCGCATCGAGCAGCCGATCGGCGGCGCCCCACAGCTCACCGTCCGTGTGGCGAGCGGCCTGACGTACCGACCACGTCTCGAGCAGCACCCGGGTTTCGACGATGTCCGACACCGGCAGCGTCTGGGAGGCCAGATGCAGCCGCAGCGCAGCGGTTATCCCCGCCGAGGTGTCCGCGACCACCAGGGCGCCCGACTCGGGGCCGCTGCCGACCGAAGTGCGGATGACCCCCATTGCCTCGAGCACGCGGATGCCCTCGCGCACCGACGTGCGCCCGACACCGAGCTGCTCGGCGAGTGCCCGCTCCCCCGGCAGGCGGCTGCCGGGCGCCAGACGGCGGGCCGCCAGCTCGTCCTCGACGTAGCGGATCACGGACTCGTGAAGTCTGCCGCGCGGGGTAGCCAACGATGCCTCCAGAGAGTGGTGTGGTCTGACCACATACTCTATGGTCAGACCATAGGAGGCGGGATGCGAGTTGCGCTATTCGTGACGTGTCTGGTCGACGGGTTGTACCCGAACGTCGGCAAGGCCACCGTCCGGCTGCTGCGCCGGCTCGGTGTTGACGTCGAGGTGCCCACTAGCCAGACCTGCTGTGGTCAGATGCACGTCAACACCGGGTATCCGCGTGAGGCGCTGGGGCTCGTGCGCAACCACGTCCGGACGTTTCGCGACTACGACGCGGTCGTCGTGCCGAGCGGATCGTGCACCGCATCGATCCGGCACCAGCATGCCGACGTCGCCCGGGAGTTCGGCGAAGCCGCGCTGGCCTCGGAGGCCGAGTCAGTGGCGACGAGCACGTTCGAGCTGTCGGAGTTCCTCGTGGACCGGCTGGGGGTGACCGACGCCGGCGCCTACTACCCGCACCGGGTGACCTTTCACCCAACGTGCCACTCGCTTCGTCTGTTGCGCGTCGGTGATCGACCGCGCCGGCTGCTCGAGGCCGTCGAGGGGATCGACCTCGTCGAGTTGCCCGATGCCGAGTCGTGCTGCGGCTTCGGCGGCACCTTCGCGCTCAAGAACTCCGATGTGTCGACCGCGATGCTGAGCGACAAGATGAGCCACGTGCTGGAAACCGGTGCTGAGGCTTGCTCCGCGGGCGATGCGTCCTGCCTGATGCACATCGGCGGCGGCCTGTCCCGGCTGCGCGCCGGCGTGCGCACTGTGCACCTCGCCGAAATTCTGGCCTCGACTCGAGCGGACCCGGCGCCATGACATTTCTCGGCATGCCCGTCGCGTCCGACGTGGGGCGGCTGCGCGCCGATCAGCCGTTCCCGAAGGCCGCCCGCGCGGCTCTCGCCGACACGCAGCTACGGCGCAACCTCGGAAACGCCACTGCGACGATCCGCGCCAAACGCACCGCTGCGGTCAATGAGTTGCCCGATTGGCAGCAGCTGCGCGCCACCGGCGCAGCGATCAAGGACGACGTACTGGCCAACCTGGACACCTACCTCGTCACCCTCGAGGAGCGGGTGACCGAGCGCGGCGGCGCGGTGCACTGGGCGCGCGATGCGGTCGAGGCCAACCGGATCGTCGTCGACCTCGTGCGTGCCGCCGGCGCCGACGAGGTCGTCAAGGTGAAGTCGATGGCCACCCAGGAGATCGGTCTCAACGACGCGCTGGCCGAGGCCGGCATCACCCCGTACGAGACCGACCTCGCCGAGCTCATCGTGCAGCTCGGCCACGACGAGCCCAGCCACATCCTGGTGCCGGCGATCCACCGCAACCGGGCGGAGATCCGCGAGATCTTCTTGCGCGAGATGCGCGGCGTGGATCCCGCCCTCACCGACGACCCGCCGGCGTTGGCCGAGGCGGCCCGTACGTACCTGCGGCGGAAGTTCCTCACCGCCGATGTCGCGATCAGCGGCGCCAACTTCGCGATCGCCGAGACCGGCACGCTGTGTGTCGTCGAGTCCGAGGGCAACGGGCGGATGTGCCTCACCCTGCCGCGCACGCTGATCACCGTCATGGGGATCGAGAAGCTGGTGCCGACCTGGCGCGACCTCGAGGTGTTCCTGCAGCTGCTGCCCCGCTCGTCGACCGGCGAGCGGATGAATCCGTATACGTCGATGTGGACCGGCGCCATCGAGGGGCAGCAGTTCCACCTCGTACTGCTGGACAACGGGCGCACCGCGACCCTCGCCGATCCGCGCGGCCGCAGCGCGCTGCGCTGCATCCGCTGCTCGGCCTGCCTGAACGTCTGCCCGGTCTACGAACGCACCGGCGGGCACGCCTACGGCTCGACGTACCCTGGCCCGATCGGCGCAGTGCTGTCGCCGCAGCTGACCGGCGTCGACGCGAACGCGTCGCTGCCGTTCGCGTCCTCGCTGTGTGGCGCCTGCTTCGACGCCTGCCCGGTGGCGATCGACATCCCGACGATGCTCGTCCACCTGCGCGCGCGCGTCGTCGACAGCAAGCGTGCAGACCGCCGGCTACCCACGCCGGAGCAGGTGGCGATGTCAGCCACGGCATGGACGATGCGCAAGCCGTCGCGCTGGACGCGCGCGCTGCGCGCGACACGGCTGTTGCGGTTCGTCCGCGCGTCGCGCGCCCTGCCGCGACCGCTGTCGGGCTGGACCGCGTCGCGGGATCTGCCGGAACCGCCGGCGGAGACGTTTCGCGACTGGTGGCGGCGCGAGGGGTCGGCATGAACGCTCGCGAGGAAATACTGGCCCGCATCGGGACCGCGCTCGCGGATCGACCGTCGGCACCGCAGGTTGCTCGCGACTACCGCGCCGCGGGCAGCGTGCCCGTGGATCTCGACCAGCTCGTCGAGCGGCTAGTCGACTACCGCGCCACCGTGTACCGGACGGCCGGCGACGATGTCTCGACTCAGCTCGGCGCGATCCTCGACGGCCGCGGATGCACGCGGATCGTCGTGCCGGACGGGTTTCCCGAATCGTGGCTGCCCGCCGTCGACATCGTCCATGAACCGGTGAGCATCGCCGATCTGGACGCGATCGGGGCTGTCCTCACCACCTGCGCGATCGCCGTGGCCGAGACCGGCACCATCGTCCTGGACGCCACCCTCGGTCAAGGCAGGCGTGCATTGACGCTCGTCCCGGACTACCACCTCGTCGTCGTCAGGGCGGATCAGGTCCGCGCCATCGTGCCCGACGCGATCTCTGCGCTGGACCCGACCCGGCCCCTGACCTGGATCAGCGGCCCCAGCGCGACCAGCGACATCGAGCTGCGCCGCGTCGAAGGCGTCCACGGACCGCGAACCCTGGACGTCCTGCTCATCGACTGAGGCCGCCGCCAGACCGCGTCGGGGCTACAGGGCACCAAGTGCGGCAAGGCCGAGGAGCGCGAACGCCGCGACGAAGACGCTGGTGACGACGAGGACGATCGCCAGTTCACGCCGTTCGCGACGGGAGAGCCACCACCAGGGGTTACGGCCGTCGGCGCTGTCCATGTCCGGCCGCAGCGCGTCGTCCCCCACGACTGGAATGGTGGGCAAAGGTACGCGACTTATCACGGCCGTGTCATTCATCGACGCGCGATACGACGCGTTGATCGTCGTAACTGCGTC
>JAVHVL010000431.1:0-7498 GCA_032160565.1 Pseudonocardiales bacterium
CCCCGAGGTCACGCACGAGTTGATCGGGGCGGAGGACGTCGCCACCCTCAAGGGCCAGATCCTCGCCTCGGGACTGTCCGTCTCCCAGCTGATCTCGACCGCATGGGCGTCAGCCTCGACGTTCCGCGGCAGCGACAAGCGCGGCGGAGCCAATGGGGCGCGCATCCGCCTGGAGCCCCAGAGCGGATGGGAGGTCAACAACCCCGACGACCTGGCGACCGTGCTGCGCGCCCTGGAGGGGATCCGGGACGCCTTCAACAACTCCCAGACCGGGGGCAAGCAGGTCTCGCTCGCCGACCTGATCGTGCTCGGCGGGTGCGCCGCCGTCGAACAGGCCGCCAAGAACGCCGGCCACGACGTCGGAGTCCCCTTCAACCCGGGACGTGCGGACGCGTCCCAGGAGCAGACCGACGTGGAGTCCTTCGCCGCACTCGAGCCGACTGTGGACGGGTTCCGCAACTACCTCGGCAAGGGGCACCGGCTGCCGGCGGAGTACCTCCTGCTCGACCGCGCGAATCTGCTGACCCTGAGCGCCCCAGAGATGACCGTCCTGGTGGGCGGCCTCCGCGTCCTGGGCGCGAACTTCCAGCAGTCCCCGCTCGGCGTCTTCACCACGACACCCGAGTCGCTGACCAACGACTTCTTCGTGAACCTGCTCGACCTGGGCACGACGTGGAGTCCGAGTGTCGATGACAGTGCAGACCCAGCGACCTTCGAGGGCCGCGACCACGTGACCGGCGAGCTCAAGTGGACCGGCAGCCGCGCCGACCTAGTCTTCGGTTCGAACTCCGAACTGCGTGCGCTCGCGGAGGTCTACGCGAGCGACGACGCGCGGGAGAAGTGCGTGAACGACTTCGTGGCCGCGTGGGACAAGGTCATGAACCTCGATCGGTTCGACCTCGTCTGATCCCGATGTCCAGGTCGGCCGCTCGTCGGCCGACCTGGACATCCTCGGTCGTGTGGTCGGTTCGGTCCCGCTCACTCACCGACTGGCGCAGACCGGCCGCAGGAAACGTGGTCGGCGCGAGCGTCTTGCGCGGCGCTCACGGCAAGCCGAGAGCGTCTGCGACGGAGGCGGAGTAGTCGACGTGGGCGTCGACGGAGTCCAGGCCGCGGCCCATCGTGACCACCGAGACATGGGTACCGCCTGCCTCGCGCCAGGTATCGATCTCCGCTGTCACCTCGCTGACGCTCCCCGGAGGAAGCACCACATGGTCCCCGCCGAAGTCTTCGACCGACCGCCCGTGGCTGCCCACGCGATCACGCAGCAGTGTCCAAGTGTCGACGCTGTGGTCGATGCCGCCGCCGAAAAAGATGAAGCCGTCCGCGAGCCGGGCGGCCCGGTCGAACGCGGCTTCGCCGTGACCACCGAGCCAGATCGGGATGGGCCGCGCCGGCTTCGGCACGAGCGCGGCCCTGTCGATCCGGTGGAAGCGGCCGGAGAAGTCGACGACGGGTTCGGTGAACAACCGGCGAAGCAGCTCGATCTGCTCTTCCTGTCGGGAGCCGCGGGTTCGGAAGTCCTGCCCGAGCGCCTCGTACTCGACGTAGTTCCAGCCGACCCCCACACCGAGGCGCAGCCGACCGCCTGACAGGAGATCAACATCAGCAGCCTGCCGTGCAACGAGCGCTGTCTGGCGCTGCGGAAGGACCAAAATTCCAGTCGCGAAACCGATGCGCTCCGTGATGCCGGCCAGATAGGCGAACATCACGAACGGGTCGTGGAACGGGTCATGCTCGGTGTAGGGGCCTGCCAGCGGTGGCGTCCGGTCGGCGTGAACGGCACCGAGCACGTGATCGTAGGCGAGGAGGTGGGCAAAGCCGAGGTCCTCGACCGCTCTGCCGAACCGCCGCACAGCGGCCGGATCTCCTCCGAGCTCGGTCTGAGGGTAGACGACGCCGATCTGCACGAAGTTCAGCCTGTCACAGGACGGGTCCGGGCGGTCAGCGAGGTGTGAGTTGTAGCGCCGCCTGCACCGACCCGCCGGCGAGGACGGCAGCGATACCGTCCGCATACCGTGCGGCCAGCTCCTCGACGTCGAGCAGTGCGAGCCACAGCAGCCGCAGGAATGCGGTGTCGGGCAATTCATCGACGAGCGCCAGGTCCGAGAAGTGGATGCCTGCGCGGGCGGCCAGGATGCCGGTGTCCTGGTCGAACTCGAATACGGCTGTGGACAGGCCGGTGTTGGCCCTGGTGACGTAGTCGCGGCAACTGTCGCGGTGCTCGTGAGGCACCGGATCCGGCCAGACGGAGTAGAACATCACGGTCTGCGACGATGCGAGCACCAGAGCGAGCGTCGAGCGTCCCCCGGCGACTTCCGGTCGCACGACGATTTTCTCGAGGTCGGGGTCGACCTCGACCTCGCGGGGCACCTGCCGCAGCGCCACCGCCAGCCGGCCGAAGAGATCGTCGTTCGATTCCTCGCTCACGCGCCGACCGACGATGACGCGGGTGCCTTAGCCGGGCGCGGAGGCAAGGGCGGGGCCGCCTTCTTGGGGCGCGGGGGCACTGGCGGAGCGGGCAGCTTCTTGGCCGCTTGGGCCTTGAGTCGCTCGTTGATCATCGCCTGGATGATCTCGCGCCATTGCGTCGAGTTCTTCGGGTCGTTCGCGGCCTTGACGAGGTCGGCAAGCGGCAGGTCCTTGATCGTCTCCGCGAAGGCCGTTTGCTGCTTTTCGTCCGCCGCGGCGAAGAGCACCTTGGCGCCGACCTTGCACAGGGCGGCGGCCGGGGCGTCCGGGGCCGGTTTCGGGCCGGTCTTGGTAGCGGTCTGAGCGACGGAGCGTTCGTAGCTTTCCTTGCTCTTGAAGGCCATCTGCAGGCGCCACTTCCAGTCGCGGTCCTTGCCGTCGAGCTCCTTGCGGTCGGCGGCCAGCTGCTTGGCGCCGCCGTACTGGTCGACGGTTTCGCTGACGGAGTCCTTGATCAGGGTGACGGGTGCGGCTACCACCGTCGCGGCGGTTCCGAGGATCCCGCCGCCGATCTTCTTGATCGTCTGATAGGTGGTTAGCGGGTCCGCTCCGACGCCGATCTCGAAGAGCGCGCGCTCGCGCAGCGTGGTCATCGGCAGATCGGCCACATTATCCGGACTGATGCCGTACGTCTTCAGGAAGTTGAGCGCGACTGGGTCCTTCTTGCCCTTGGCCTGCATGATGATCGCGTCCATCGCGAGCGCGGGATCCTTACGCAGCTGAGCCTCGGCGGCACCTTCAAGGGCTCCGATCGAGTCCTTCCGCGACGCTTGGGCGGCCATGGCCCGCAGGTTGTCATCGACCATATGGCCGACGGTGTGCAACAGGTCGAGCGCCTTCATGCCGGCCTGGACCGCGGCTGGAATACCGAACCCACCACCTGTGGCGAGCGTCGTGATGTTGGTGACGGTGTCGCTCACGGCCTGGATCATCGACCAGACGGCCTGTTCGTACTTCTTGTCCAGCGCCGAGATCATCAGCTGCAGGGGACGGACCAGGACGTCGACCGTTGCGGAGTTCTCCTTCGCGGTCCGGAGCGTGAACAGCCCCTGGTTCGCCTTGTCCTGTTGCGTGCCGAGATCGCGGATGCGCAGGATGCCCGAGATCATGTTCGTCACGGACGTCACGATGCTGAAGCCGGGTAGCACCTTCGCGACCGCGCCGGCCACACCGCCGTCGATGACGGCGGCGAGCTTGGCCGCATCACTGCCCAACGAGGCCAGCGTGGATGCCGTGTCGGCGGAGGCCTTGGTCGCGACCAAGACAGTCTCGGTGTTGGTCTTCTCGTTCGCCGCACCGATCGCCTTGATCGCCTTGACCATCGCCTTGGAGCCGGCTAGGACGTCGTTGAAGATGCCGGTGACGGCGCCGATCCCGCTGGCAACCTGCGTGTCTACGGACACCTTGCTCGCCTTGAGGCTGTTGGGATCTCGGACACCATGCTCGAAGTTGGATTTCGCGTTCTCCGACGCTTTGACGACCCCGCCCACGATCGGCACCTTGGTCGCGTCGGAGTGTGACACGAGATCGCTCTTGCCCTCGGCCTTGGCCAGTTCGGCATCCTTGGCGGCGCCGCCGGCCTTGAAGCCCGCGCTGACGACACCGGATATCGCGGAGACGATAGGGCGCGCGGCACCGGCCGCCGACAGCCCGCGGTCGGCCACATCGATGTCAGACATCGACGCCGGCTTCTTCGCGATGCCGGCCTTGAGCCGATCCCGTGCCGCCTTACGGGCGGCCTCCTCGACCTTCGCGTCCTTGGGTCGCTTCGCGGTGACGTCGGGATCGGCATGCGCCCAGATCAGCGCCTCCGCGTGCTTCTCCGCCTCCTCGGGGGTGAATCCGGATGCGATGTCGTCCTGGATCCAGGACTCCCAGCGCTCGTACACCTCTTCCAGCTCGGGCGTCAGCAGCGTGCCGCGCTTGGCCGCGAACTCCGCGTTGCTCTTCGCCTGCTGCGCGTCAACACCTTCGACGTTGCGCTGCTCGCGGATCTTGCTGGCCAGCCGCTCGGACGAGGTCTCACGGGGAGGCCGCACAGCGCGCAGCTGCGGGAGCTGCGACGGAAGCCAGGTCTGGTCCAACCAGACCGTCTTGTACGCGGCGTCGGCGGCCGCGTCCGGGTCCAAGCCCTCACCGACCAGCTTTGCGACGGTCGTTGCCTCGACCTCGAGCGCCCTCGCGAACAGGTTCTGCACGTTCTGCAGCGTCTTGCTGCCCTGCTTGGTGGACACGGCACCGGCCTTGGCGTGTTCGTCCGCACCGATGGACTTGGTAGCCCAGGTCTCAACGCCGATCTGCTCGGCGAGCGCGCCGCGCATGCCGACGCCTGCTTGTCTTTCGGTCGTGAGCTTCTTGTCCTCGTCCTTCTCCCTGAGCTTCGCGGCCGCCACGGCCGCTTTGGACGCCGCGTCCTCGGCCTTCTTCTTTTCAGCCGCACTCGTCTTCTGGGCTTTCTCGGCCGCGCTCTTTTCCTTCTTCGCCGCCTTGTCGGCCGATGTCGCCGCGTCGTCCTTGGCGAAGGGCCACCACCGCTGCACCTCGCCGCTCGACCGCTGCAACGTGTGCGCGAGTTCGTGCGCGAGCACCTGCTCGCCGGCCGGCAACTGCGGCGCGTATTGATCGCGACCGAAGAAGATGTCCTTGCCGGTGGTGAACGCTCGCGCGGACACGGCGTCGTTCAGCTCGGCGGACTTCTCGTCGTCGTGAATTCGCACGGCCGAGAAGCTGGCGCCGAACGCGGTCTCCATCCGGGCACGCACGGGCGCCGGGAGGGGACGTCCGCCGCCGCGCCGCTGTTCGATCGTCGCGCTGGTGCCGCGGTCGAGAGTGCCGCCCGCCCAGCCGACCACCGACTGCGCGCCGGGCGCCGGCGACCGCCGCAGCTCGTCGCGACCTGCCTCGTGTCCCTCGTGGCCAGCGGAACGCCGGAGACGGGACAGCGCGGTGGCTGCCACTTGGTCGGCGTCATGCTCGGCGCGGTCCTCGGCATGCCCGACCATCATCGGCTGCGCCGATAGCGGGACGGGCGAGACGGGGGTCACGGGCTGCGTGACTCGCGGTGCAGACGTGGTCGGCTTCGGCGCAGCCTTTGCGGATTCGTGCGCGATCTCTACGCCCATGCCGGACATCCGATCCTGCTACCCGCCGCGGCGGCTGGGCGATCTTGAAGTGGATAGTCCCATCGCAATGTTCGAGGCGTCAACTTGCGCAGCTGGCTGCAGACGCCCCAATTTGATGTATTCCCGGCGAACCGCCGCGGCAACGTGCCGGGCGCCGACTTTCGACCCCTCAGCGACCGCGGCGTACGCCGCCGACAGGACGATGTTGCGGATGTCGCCGCCGGCCATTTCCACCGATGCAGCCAGTTCGGCGACGTCGACCGGATCACCGGGATCAGTCCCGCCGAGGCCCTCCAGATGATGGGTCCATAGCCGCAGCCGGGTGGCCTCGTTCGGATCCGGGAAGGTGACGATGAAGTGCAGCCGTCGCGCGAAGGCCGGATCGATGTTGCCGCGCAGATTGCTCGCGAGGACCGTGATCCCGTCGAACTGCTCCATGCGCTGGAGCAGGTAGGCGACCTCCTGGTTGGCATAGCGATCCCGGGCGTCCTTCGTCTCCGACCGCGACCCGAACAGCGAGTCAGCCTCGTCGAAGAACAGCACCGCATTCATCGACTCAGCCTCGGCGAAGACCTTCTCCAAGTTCTTCTCGGTCTCACCGATGTACTTGTCGACGATGCTGGCGAGCTCGACCTGATACAGATCCATGCCGAGCGAGTCGGCGATGACATGGGCGGCGAGCGTCTTGCCGGTTCCCGGGGGCCCGGAGAACAGCGCGCAGATGCCCGTCCCCTTGCCACCCTTGCCGTGCACCGGCCCCAGGGCGATCACTTCGTCCCGGTAGCGCGCCCAGTCGAGCAACCGCTCGATCTCCTCCAGCGCGTGGCCGGACAGCACCAGGTCGTCCATGGTCACCGACGCGGACGGGTTGGCGCGGATGGAGCGCCCGCGTCCCAGCTGGCGGACCGAGTTTCGAATGCGTTCGGTCCCAATGCCGTCCTCGCCGTGCAGCTCGGCCATCTGCCGGGCATGACGCCCGACCGCGACGATCTGTTCCGGAGACAGCGGCATCGCCGTGATCTCCCGATCGACGCTTCGGCCGCCCAGAACCGGGATCCATAGCTCCTCGCGCTGAGCCACCGACAACCTCGGCGCCGAGACGGTAAGCGGTAGCTCGGTCGTCCATTGTGGGTTCCAGGGCTCGGTACTCACTGCCAGTACCGGCACCGCCGCACGTGTCAGGTCGCCGACACGGGCGCGCTCGGCACCGACGAGGACCAGCACCATGCCCTCCAGGCCGCACTCGAGCAACAGCGCCGCCACCGCCTCGTCCACCGGAATGCTCGCGGGAAGGCGCGACAGGTCAGCGATCAGGCACGGCACCTCGAGCTGGCGACAGGCCGCCGTCGCCATCGCCGATCCGGCGCCCCCGAAAGGCGCGTGCACCCAGACGAGGCGGTGGTCGGCGGCGAGTGCGGCCGCTACGACAGCCGTTCCCTCGACCTCGACCGGGACGGCGTCGAGCAGCACGGACAGCAGATACGCAGGCGGCAGGCCGCCCCCGGCAAGGTAGCCGGCCAGTCGCTCGGGCAGCACGAGGCGCCGGGACAACAGCACGTCCGCGCCCTGCAACTGCACCAGGCCGAACCGCATCAACCTCGAGAGCTCGCTGAAATGCACTCGCGCCTCGGGGCCGGTGACCGGCTGGCCGGACAGCTCGAGCGCTAGGGCGACGGTTGGCCGGCTCGGTCCGTCGTCGCCGGCGAGCAACCCGAGCAGGTGTTGGGCGGTCATGGTCTGCTCGGCCGTCGCAGCAACCTCCAGCAGTGCGGACTCCACATCGGACAGTCCGAAACGGGATCGGACCGTGGCGACGTCGTGGTCGTCGCCCATCGCGACGTCAGCCCAGTCGGCATCGAGGACCGCGAGAGCTGCGCTGGCTTGATCGCGGGCGGCCCACTGCA
>JAVHVL010000451.1:0-3500 GCA_032160565.1 Pseudonocardiales bacterium
CGCCGAGTGCCGTGATGCCGTGATGGTTGCCGCGCAGGGCCAGCAGCGCCACGCCGCCAGCCGCCAGCACGACCCAGATGAGGTCGAGGGCGCGCCGTGATCCGGCGACTGCGACGGCCAGTGGGCCGAGGAACTCGATCGTCACCGCCACACCCAGCGGCAACCGGTCCAGCGCCTCGTAGAAGCTCCAGTTCATGCTGCCGAGGACCAGCCCGAAAGCCAGTGCGGCGGCCAGGTCGGCGCGGGTGCGTCCGCGCAGCGACGGGCGGCTGATCGCCAGCAGTAGGGCCGCCGACAACCCCAACCGCAGCAGCACCACGCCGCCCGGCCCGGCCTGCGCGAACAGCTTCGCGGCGAACGCCGAGCCGAACTGCACCGACGCGATGCTGCCGAGCAGCAGCAGCTGCGGGGGTGGCGTTCGCACGACTTCGATCCTGTCAGAGCCCGTAGCATGGCCTTGCGATGAGTATCGAATCCCTGTTTGCCCGGCTGGAGCCGCTGCTCCCGCGGATCAGCAAGCCCATCCAGTACGTCGGCGGCGAGCTGAACGCCCAGGTCAAGGACTGGGACGAGGTGGCCGTCCACTGGGCGCTGATGTACCCGGACGCGTACGAGGTCGGTCTCCCCAACCAGGGCGTGCAGATCCTGTACGAGGTGATCAACGAGCGCCCCGACGCGCTGGCCGAGCGCACCTACGCGGTGTGGCCGGACCTCGAGGCGCTGATGCGCGAGCACGGCATCGGGCAGTTCACGGTCGACGCCCACCGGCCGGTCGCCGCGTTCGACCTGCTCGGCGTCAGCTTCTCCACCGAGCTGGGGTACACCAACCTGCTCACCGCGCTCGACCTGGCCGGCATCCCGCTGCACGCCTGCGACCGCGACGACAGCCACCCGATCGTGCTGGCCGGCGGCCACGCGGCGTTCAACCCCGAACCGATCGCCGACTTCGTCGACGCGGCGGTGCTGGGTGACGGCGAGCAGATCGTGGGCGCGATCACGGACCTCGTCCGCGAGTGGAAGGCCGAGGGCTCCCCGGGCGGCCGCGTCGAGTTGCTGCTCCGCCTCGCGCGCACCGGCGGGGTGTACGTGCCGCAGTTCTACGACGTCAGCTACCTCGCGGACGGGCGGATCGCCGCGGTCACCCCGAACCGCGACGGCGTCCCGACCCGCGTCACCAAGCACACGGTGATGGACCTCGACAAGTGGCCGTACCCCAAGACACCGCTCGTCCCGCTGGCCGAGACGGTCCACGAGCGGATGAGCGTGGAGATCTTCCGCGGCTGCACCCGCGGCTGCCGCTTCTGCCAGGCCGGCATGATCACCCGTCCGGTGCGCGAGCGGAGCATCACCGGCATCGGCGAGATGGTCGCCAACGGGCTCGCGGCCACCGGATTCGAGGAGGTCGGGCTGCTGTCGCTCTCCAGCGCCGACCACTCCGAGATCGGGGAGATCGCCAAGGGGCTCGCCGACCGCTACGAGGACGACAAGGTGAGCCTCTCGCTGCCGTCCACCCGGGTCGACGCGTTCAACATCGACCTGGCCAACGAGTTCTCCCGCAACGGCCGGCGCAGCGGTCTCACGTTCGCGCCCGAAGGCGGCTCCGAGCGGCTGCGCCGCGTCATCAACAAGATGGTCAGCAAGGACGACCTGATCCGCACCGTCTCGACGGCCTACGGACACGGCTGGCGGCAGGTGAAGCTGTACTTCATGTGCGGCCTGCCGACGGAGACCGACGAGGACGTCCTGGAGATCGCGGAGATGGCGCACGACGTCATCCGCGCCGGGCGGGAGGCGGCCGGCAGCAAGGACATCCGCTGCACGGTGTCGATCGGCGGGTTCGTGCCCAAGCCGCACACCCCCTTCCAGTGGGCGGCGCAGGCCGACCCCGAGACGGTCGACAACCGGCTGCGCAAGCTGCGCGCCGCCATCAACGCCAACAAGTCCCTCGGACGCGCCGTCGGGATGCGCTATCACGACGGCGAGCCGTCCCTCGTCGAGGGGCTGCTGTCCCGCGGCGACCGCCGGGTGGGTGCGGTGATTGAACGGGTCTGGCGTGACGGCGGTCGCTTCGACGGCTGGAGCGAGCACTTCTCCTTCGCCCGCTGGGTGGCCGCGGCCGATGCCGTGTTCGCCGGCGCCCCGGACGGCGTCGATCTGGCCTGGTTCACCACCCGCGAGCGCGACGGCGACGAGGTGCTGCCCTGGGACCACCTCGACTCCGGCCTGGACAAGCAGTGGCTCTGGGACGACTGGCAGGACGCGCTGGGCGAGTTCGAGCAGGACGACTGCCGGTGGACGCCCTGCTTCGACTGCGGCGTCTGCTCGAACCTCGGTACCGACATCCAGATCGGCCCGACCGGTCGCCAGCTCCTCCCGCTCGCCACCCCGCCAAGATGATTCACACCCGCCTTCCCCTCGCGTCGAGTGGCGCGCTTCATATTGAGTGGCGCGATAGGACGCACCACTCAACGGAAAACGCGCCACTCAGCGGGGGGCGGGGAGCCGTAGATGGCGCGTCGCGTTCCTGACGGGCCGCCGCCACCACCCGTCGTGCAGCGGGTCCGGATCCGGTACGCCAAACGGGGGCGGCTGCGGTTCACCTCGCACCGCGACTTCGCCCGCGCGTTCGAGCGGGCGCTGCGCCGCGCCGAGGTGCCGATGGCCTACTCGGCCGGCTTCAGCCCGCACCCCAAGATCTCCTACGTCGGCGCCGCGCCCACCGGGGTGGCCAGCGAGGCCGAATACCTGGAGATCGGGTTGGCCCGTGAGGTGGAGGTCGAGACTCTGCGCGCCATGATCGACGCGGCACTGCCCGACGGACTGGACATCGTGGAGGCCGTCGCGGCGGGGCCCGGCTCGCTGCCGGAGCGGATGCATGCCTCGCGCTGGCGCATCGAGCTGCCCGGCGTGGCGCCACACCAGGCGCAGGCTGCCCTGGAGGCGTTCCTCGCGCTGCCCGAGGTGGGGGTCGAGCGCCTCACCAAGGACGGCCGGCGCACCCTCGATGCGCGCGGTCCGGTGCTGTCCGCGGCCGTGTCGGGTGTGGCGGACGGGCCTGATCGAGCGCAACGTGCGATACTCGACTTGGTTGTACGGCAGGTAACCCCCGCAGTACGGCCCGACGACGTTCTCGCCGCATTGCGCACCGTCGCCGGTCTCGCCCTCGACGCCCCGCCCGTTGCGGTGCGCCTGGCGCAGGGACCGCTCGACGACGCCGGTTCGGTCGGTGACCCGCTGTCAACCGACCGCAGCTCGCTCGAGACGTCGCCGTAGCTAGCAGACTTCGCGGACGGCCCCAACCGGGAGCGTTCGCCACAACCGCCTCCGTGCGGTCGCGGTTCGGTACGTCGGACCGCGCCCGGGGGCCTGAAATGGAGTGACCCGAGCACATGCTCGAAACAGACAACACAAGCGCCACGGACAGCACCACTCAAGCCGCCCCGGACTCTGCCGACCAGGCGCCGGCGAAGTCCACCAAGGCGAGCAAGCCCACCAAGGCC
>JAVHVL010000517.1:0-3087 GCA_032160565.1 Pseudonocardiales bacterium
GACTGGTCCGGCTCGATGATCACCTTGTCCGCTCCCGCACCCTTGATCTTCAAGGGCTTGTTGATCGTCAGGCCATTCCTCGCGCCCGTCTGGACGGGGTTGGATGTGCTGTTCACTGGAGTCGACGACTCCTGGTAGACACCCGCACACACGACGATGGTGTCCCAGGGTGCCGCGTAGTCGACGGCCGCTTGGATCGAGGTGAACTGGGCGTTCGGGCACTGCTTCTTGTCGTCGTCGACGGTCCAGGTCGTGTTCCCCTGCGGATTGCCGACCACGTCGTTGAGCTTGACGTTGCCCGGAGTGTTGTCATACGCGGCGAGGTAGGTCGCCGGGTCCGGACCGCCCAGGGCAGACGGGCCGTAGCCGGCACCGTTGGCCTGGTTGCCGTCGGAGAGGATCTGCGAGCCCGCCCGGTTCTCCTGGAAGCGCACGTCGGCCAGATCGATCGAGCCAGACTTCGGCATGTCACCCACGCCGAAGCGGAACTCGAGCTTCGACAGTGACTTGATGTCCACGCCCTGCGCCGCGAACTCGCTCAGCGGAACGCGGATCTGGTCGAGGACCATGTGCGTGTTCGGCGTGTTCGTACCGGTCGACATGTGCAGGGCGTTGCCCCAACGCGGGTCCCCGGCGTCGACGGTGCCCTCGTGACCGGCCGTGTCGCGCAGCGCGATCACGAAGTGCTGGCTCGTCGAGGTCGGGTCGTACGACGTCGGCTTCTCGTTCGGCCACACCGGGTTCGCCGGGGTGCCGTTCACCGTCGTGTCCTTGGTGTTGTCGCCACGGTTGTCGGCGCCCGGGTTGCGGGTGTCGAAGAAATTGACTGCAGCATCCAGAGCCAGCGCCTTAAGGCGGCTCATGTCCTGCGACGCAGCCGGGATCTGGGCACTGAGCGTGGCCGTCGAGCCCTGGTCCCACGCGAGGGTGAGCTGACGACCGTAGGACTGGTTGATCGGCCCGTT
The DNA here is from genome assembly GCA_032160565.1 of Pseudonocardiales bacterium. GTDB lineage: Bacteria > Actinomycetota > Actinomycetes > Mycobacteriales > Jatrophihabitantaceae > RYN-117. The sequence continues at coordinate 966 of JAVHVL010000517.1, forward strand.
CTCGCGGGTGCCGTTCTGGCCGCCGAGCGCGCTCGCCGCCGGCAGCGGGCAGGGCTTCGCCGCGGTAGGCAGCCCGCTCTTGCCGAGCTGCGAGGGCGCGAAGTCCTGCGGCTCCGGGTTGCACCAGTCGTAACCGCCGGCGGTGGCCGCCGGCTTCGGCGAGACACCGGCAGCCTGTGCGTACGGGTCCGCGAACCCACTGCCGCTCAGAGAGCCGCCGAGGGCATCGAGCGTGAGCGGGTTTTCCACCTCAGGACGGATCACGTCCACCCGCTCCTGCGGCGCACCGAAATAGGTCGTGTTGACCCGCTGGTTGCACGGGATGGCCATGCCGGACGGACTTGTGGGGCAGGCCGTCGGCGGGATCTGCAGCCCGGTGGAGGTGTTCGACAGCTCACCGGTCATGTACGGCTCGAACGCACCCTCACCACCGACGTAGCGACGCAGGAAGGCGGCCATCGTCGCCAGCCCGAGCTTCTCTTGGTCGCCCATGCGCGCCGCGTCACCCGAGATCTTCGTGTTCACGGCCGGGTTGAGCGGGTCGGAGTCGTCGATCGAATAGTTCAGGTTCGGGTCGGTGTAGCTCGCCGCACCGCTGAGCCGCAGGTTGTGCGGGTGGATGTTGTTGGTCGCGAACGGTGCCGAGTTGCCGCAGGCCGCGTCGTTGTTGGCCTGGCCGTCAGCACCGCCGTCGGCGTACCAGACGGTGTTGTACCAGTTATGGATCGCGCCCAGCTGCTCGACCTGGATCCGCGGGAACGGGTCTTTCGGGTTTACGTACTGGCTGCGCTCGAACAGCCGCGCGCCCTGCAGGTTGGAGACGTCGCCGTCACACATCGGCAGGACCGCCATGTACGGCATGCCGTACGGAGCCTTCCGCTCGTAGTCCACCGGCGCGAGTGAGATGACACCGCGGATCGGATAGCGCGGACCGTCGGTGCGGATCCGGTTGTAGTCGAGGAAGTTCGCGACCGCGTCACCACCGCGCGAGTGGCCCATCAAGCCGATACGCGTCATGTCGAGGTGGCCGGCGAGCGTGGTGCCGATCGTCGTATGCGCGTCGACGGGCAGACCTGCGGCCTTGCTCGCCGCACTGATCGCGTCGAGGGTCGCGGCGATGAGCATGCGCCGGTTGTGCATGCCCTTGCCCTTGTTGTTGTCCTGCCGCATCATCAGCTGGTCCTGCGAGATGGAGAACGTCGTGTATCCCCAGGTGGCGAGGTTCTCCGCGAGGTAGGCGTAGCCGTCCTCGTTGTGCTTGAACTGCGCGCATGTGTCGTGCACCGAGTCCTGGCCCGAGTCACACGAGCCGTGGTTGCCGTGCACGACGATGATCAGCGGCGAGGGCGTGGTACGCAGGTTCCAGTCCGGCATGTACAGCTGACCGCGAATCTCGACCTGCTCCGCCGCCTGCGCCGTCCCTGCCGTCGGTGCGGCTCCGTCGGAGTTCGGCTCCTCGATGGTGGCCAGACCGAACTTGGCCTCCTCGATGACCTGATGCCCGAACGGTCCGCGGGCAGTCGGGTCAGGCAGGTCCGCCGCAGTCGTCGCGGGCGGCCGCGCCGCGGCTGCGGTTGGCGCTGCCGTCGTAACAGACTTGGCCGGCGCCGCCGTTGCCTCCGAGGTCAGCGCTACCGGGACTGTCAGCCCGGCGATCATCGGTAGCAGCACCCAGGCGCTCCGCCGTCCTCCGGAACGTACGTTCACAAAGTTCTCCCGCCAAGTAGTTGAAAGTGCGACTCGGCGGGACCGTAACCAGCCCACGTTTCTCAGAGGTTTCTGCAAGTGCTCCCACACGGCCGGGCTGCCGCGACACCAGTTCGGCCACGACAACGAGCCTGCCGTCGACGGCGCCCTGCGGGACGAGGTTCGGATCGAGGTCGCCGGACGCGTTCACGGCACCGTCGTGAACATGACTGACGGAGAGTTGGAGGGCACCGAGCTAGCCACCGGAAAACGCTTCAGAGTGCCGCCTGCGCGGGCGATCGTCATGTGACCGCTCGGCGGCAGATGCGGATGTTCGGGTGCTGGCGAATCCAATGCGAAGATCGTTGCGTTACTTCGCCGTTAGGCACGACATTGGACGTTCACGACGAGGCGCAGCGTCGTCGCCTTGACGCCT
>JAVHVL010000592.1:0-4425 GCA_032160565.1 Pseudonocardiales bacterium
GGCGTGCGAGGCGGGCCGGCAGGGTGATGTTCTCCTCGACAGTGAGATCCTCCAGCAGGCCGAGCGTCTGCGGGACCATCGCCAGCTCCGACCACGGCAGGTCGGCTCCGGCGCCGGCCGGGTGCTCCACCGTGCCGCTGTCGAGCTCCTCCCACCCGCACAGCACGGCGAGCATCGTCGACTTGCCGGACCCGGACGCACCGGAGACGCCCACGATCTCGCCGGGCTGGACGCTGATGTCCGCGCCGCGCAGGGCATGGACGATCTCCGCCGCGCGCGGGAACGACTTCACCAGACCCGTGCCGCGCACGACGGGTGCCGCAGCGGCGCTCACCAGGACTCCACCGTCCGCCCATGATCCAGCCGGAGCGCGTGGTCGGCTCGCTCGATCACCCGCGGATCGTGCGAGGCGATCACGAAGGCCACGCCCTCGTCGCACAGCACGCGCACGCCATCGAGGACCTGCTCGGCTGCCACCGAGTCCAGCTCCGCCGTGGGTTCGTCCGCGACGACGAGCACCGGATGCTGCACCAGGGCGCAGGCGATGCTGGTGCGTTGCTGCTCGCCGCCGGACAGCTCGCGGGGCGTGTGGTCCAGCCGGTGCGCCAGCCCCAGCTGTCCGAGGATGCGCTCGACCTCGTCGTCCTCGATGCGGCGACCGCGCAGCCGGGCGGAGAACCGCAGCTGGTCCGCGGCGGTGAGGTACTCGATCAGGTTCTCGATCGGGTCAGGGAAGATGTAGCCGATCTGCCTGCGCCGGAGCCGGCGGCGAATCCGGCGCCGCGCGTCACCGACCGACAACCCGCCGATCTCGACCAGCCCCGACGTCGGCCGGTCGACACACGCCAGGATCCGCAGCAGCGAGGACTTCCCCGAGCCGGACGGGCCGGCGACGACCGTCAGCGCGCCGGGCGGGAACTCCTTCGACACCGAGTGCAGCGCCGTCGAGTCGACGCCGTCGATGCGATACACCTTGCCGAGCTCGTGGCACGCTGCGCTCGGCAGGGTGGCGACCGACATGGGACCGCACTCTATAACCCGCTGTGTCGCAGCGCGGGGGCCTCATGACCTCTGCATGGGATGATCGTCAGCTCCGAGCCCGAAAGATCAATTCTTGCCGGAATGTCAGCGGCCGACGGCCTTCTCCAGCTGCGCCTTCGTCATCTTCGAGCGCCCCGGGACGTTCTTGTTCTTCGCCTCGGCGTAGAGCTGGTCGCGCGTGCGGCCGGCGGATCCGGAGTGCGAACGCAGCCCGCCGCGGCGCGAGGACGAGATGTCCTGTGTCGACGTGCGGCTGGCCTGCTCGGCCTCGCCGCTGCGCGCCCGCTCCTTGTTCACGGTCCGCGCCGCGATCTCCTTGGCCACCTTCTCGTCCCGGCCGCGCTCTTCCAGCCCCTGCTCGATGTGCTCGTACTGGCGCTCCCGCTTCTTGCTCCAGGTTTGCTGTGGCATGTCGTCGTGATACCCGCCGCAATGCCGGCACAAACCTGGCTAGGCTCGACTGCGTGCCCAGTGCGGACCCGCTCGTCGCGCGCATGCGCGGGTTCGGTACGACGATCTTCGCGGAGATGTCCGCGCTCGCCGTCACGACGCGGAGCGTCAATCTCGGGCAGGGTTTCCCGGACACCGACGGGCCGGCTGAGCTGCTCGCGGCGGCGGCCGACGCGATCCGCACCGGCCACAACCAGTACCCGCCCGGAGCCGGCGTGCCGGAGCTGCGTCGGGCCATCGCCGCACACCAGAAGCGCTGCTACGCGCTCGACTACGACCCCGACGCGGAGGTGCTGGTGACCGCCGGCGCCACCGAGGCCATCGCGGCGGCAGTGCTGGCGCTCGCCGGCCCCGGCGACGAGGTGGTGCTGTTCGAGCCCTACTACGACTCGTACACCGCCTGCATCGCCCTGGCGGGCGCGCAGCGCCGCGTGGTCCCCCTCGCCCGTGACGGGGGCGGCTGGGCATTCGACCCGGATGCGCTGACCGCCGCGATCACCCCGCGCACGAAGGTGCTGCTGCTCAACAGCCCGCACAACCCGACCGGCAAGGTGTTCGACGCTGCGGAGCTCCGCGCGGTGGCCGAGGCCGCAGTGGCAAACGACCTGATCGTGGTCTCCGACGAGGTGTACGAGCACCTGACCTTCGACGGCCGACCCCACGTCCCCATCGCCACGCTGCCCGGTATGCGCGAGCGCACCGTCACGATCGGCAGCGCTGGCAAGACGTTCAGCGTGACCGGCTGGAAGATCGGCTGGGCGTGCGCGCCGCCGCGCCTTGTCGGTGCGGTGCGGACCGTCAAGCAGTTCCTCACCTACGTCAACGGCGCACCGTTCCAACCGGCTCTCGCCCAGGCGCTGGACGCGGAGAGCTATCGCGGCATGGCGGCGGAGCTCCAGCAGCGTCGCGACCAGCTCTGCGACGGGCTGGACCGGCTCGGCTTCGACGTCGTCCGCCCGGAGGCCACCTACTTCGCCACCGTCGACGTGCACAGCAACGCCGTGGAGTTCTGCCGCGAGCTCCCGCGCCGCGCCGGGGTGGTCGCCATCCCGAGCAGCGTCTTCTACGACTCGGCGGCCGGCGACAGCCTGGTGCGCTTCGCGTTCTGCAAACAGCCCCATGTGCTCGCCGAAGCACTGCGCCGACTCGAGGAGGCCGCGCCGTGAGAGTCGCCGCCGTCCAGCACGACATCGACTGGGAGGACGCCGCGGCGACGCGGGCGCACGTCGCGCCCATGATCGCGCAGGCCGCCGCCGGGGGAGCGGGGCTGATCGTGCTGACCGAGATGTTCGCGACCGGCTTCTCCATGCGGCCGGAGCGCGTCGCCGAGGATGAGGGCGGCCCCAACGAGCAGTTCCTGCTTGCCCAGGCGGCACAGCACGGCGCGCACCTCATCGCCTCGATCGCCCAACGCGGCGCGGACGGCAAGTACCGCAACAACGCCGTGGTCGCGGCGCCGGACGGCGCGGTGCACCGGTACGCGAAGATCCATCCGTTCAGCTACTCCGGCGAGCACGAGCGGTACGCCGCCGGCGACCGGCCCCTCACCGTCGACATCGGCGGTGTACGGGTCAGCGTCTTCGTCTGCTACGACCTGCGCTTCGCCGACGAGTTCTGGGTACTGGCCCCGGACACGGATCTCTACGTGGTGCCCGCGAACTGGCCGGCGCCGCGCCGTGAGCACTGGCGCGTGCTGCTGCGCGCCCGCGCGATCGAGAACCAGGCGTACCTGCTCGGCGTGAACCGGGTCGGGTCGGTGAAGGATCTTGCCCATCTGGGCGATTCGGCCCTTATCGACCCCCTTGGGCGCACGCTCGTCGAGGGCAGTGTCGGCGAAACCGTGCTACTCGCCGACGTCGATGTGCAACTTGTCAGCCAGACCCGGGCCGACTACCCGTTTCTGCCGGATCGCAGGCGCACGCAGCCGTGAACGGTCCGAAGAGTGCGGACCTGTATCGGCACTGTTACCACTTGGTCACGATCGTCCACCCTGCTTGCAATATGCCGCGAATCCAGACTTGACTGTCCCCTTGGCCGCTAGACAGATCGTCCACGGGCCAGAACACAGGAGGTCACTCACAAGTGAGAGTCCACAAAGGCAAGGCGCTGCTTGCCGGCACCGTCGCGATCGCGCTCGCGCTGACTGCGTGCTCGAGCAGCAAGAAGTCGGGCAGCACGAGCACGACCGGCAACAGCAAGCCCACCGGTCGTCTGGTCTACGGCGAGGGCTCCGACTTCCCGGAGAACTTCTTCCCCCTCATCTCCGCGGGCAACGTGACATCGAACGCCAACATCATGGGGCGCGTGCTCGACGGCGCGTTCCGGCTCGCCCCCGACGTGTCGTACCAGATGGACCCGGATCAGGTGACCAGCGCGACGTCGTCGATGGTCGGCGGCCAGCAGGTGGTCGACATCAAGATCAACCCGAAGGCGGTCTGGGACGACGGCGTACCGATCACGGCCGACGACTACATTTTCACCTGGAAGGACACCAAGTCGACCGACCCGAAGAAGGGCGGCTGCGCGTCGCTGCTCGGCGCGGTCGGCGTGAACCAGATCGAGTCGGCCAAGGCGGTCAGCACGACCGACGTCCAGTTCACCTTCATCAAGGGTCAGCCGTTCGCTGACTGGAAGGGCCTGTTCTCCGGCGCCTCCGGCTCCTCGCCGCTGCTGTCCAAGCACGTCATGGACAAGGGCAGCGCCACCGCGAACTGCGCCGCCATCACCAAGGGCTGGCCGATCGCGCAGGGCGTCCCGGCCGGCGCCTCCAACGGCCCCTGGCTGGTGAAGGCATCCAACGTCAACGTCGGCTCCAAGACCGTGACGCTGGTACCCAACCCGAAGTACTGGGGCAACCAGCCCAAGCTGGCCCAGCTCGTCTACGCCAACATCGGTTCGGACTCGGACACGAACGTCAAGGCGCTGCAGAACCAA
>JAVHVL010000533.1:0-3239 GCA_032160565.1 Pseudonocardiales bacterium
CACCACCCCGTCGTCGGTGACCTCGAGCTGGCCTTCGAGAGACTGGACGTCACCGCCGACCCTGGCTTGATACTCCAGGCCTACAGCGCCAACCCGGGTTCCCCGTCACACGACGCCCTGAGCCTGCTCGCAAGCTGGGCCGCGACCCTCGACCACGAGCAAGTCATCCGCGTCGGCCCGACAACGAACCCCCTGCCCGACCGGCACGAAGCCTGAGCCGCCAGCGCACCGGCCCAAACACAGATCAGGCCCACGGGTTCGTATTAACGAACCCCTCGTGGAGCTGAGGGGACTCGAACCCCATACCCCCACACTGCCAGCGCGGGTGATTGGTCAAATTTCATGGCGGCTCGTGTCGCCTGAGGTCACCACATCTCCGTAATCATTGACTTTCGTGCCGTCTCGTGTCACCCAGCGCCCCGCCATGCCGCGCGGTGACGAGTGACAAATCAATGACATGATCTTGATCGCACGTCCTCAGGACTGGCCCGCTCGCAGAGCGAGCAGACGGCATTGGGCCAGGCAGCGGACGCGGTAGCGAGGTCCTTGAACGCCCCGGTCGTGTCACGGCTCTGAGCATGATGCGGCCAGAGGAAGGCATGGCGGTTAGTGTCCGCGCGGGCACTGACATGGGTGACGCCGATGCCGTGTCTCGATACTGAGTCGCCCCGCCTGCGGCGAACTGCAGGTCGCGAACGAACGCCTCGGCCACAGCACTATCACCACCACCGAGCAGTACCTCCACACCGTCAAGGGCGGCGCCGACGGCGCGACGGTGTCGCCGGCAGCGTCCGCAGCGGCACGCGCCGCTGGAGCTGGCTCGCCGCTGTCGGCACCGTCGGTCCTGACAGCACGATTGATGCTCAGCGACGAGCGCGGCGGACGGCGTCGCCGCCCGCGGCCGCCAGGCGGGCGAGCAACTGCCGCACCGCGAGCGGCATGTCGGCACGCACCCGGACGGCGTGCAGCAGGTCGGCCAGTCGGGGCGAGGGCCGGCGCACCGCAGACCACTCCGCGGTGATCGCCGACGCGCCGGCCGCGAACACGACAAGCGTGCGGCGGCCCGGGAACGCAGCCGACGGGGCGAGCAACCCGGCGAACCCCGCTGCTGCGGCTGGGGCGGCGACCGCCTGAGTCTTGGCGTAGTCGTCGCCGATCAGGTCGGCCTCCTCGAGTCCGACCGCGGCCCGCACTGCGGGTTCGGTTAGATCCAGCACCTGCAGCCGGTCGGCCTTGACTCTGCCGACACGGCGGCGCAGCTCGAACGGGTCGACCCCGTCATCGACGAAGTGGCGCATCAACTCCGCCCACGATGCCTGTTCCTGATCGGAGGCGTACCAGACCCGACGCCGCCGACCCGGTGATACAGACCATTCGAAAGCGCCGGATCGGCAAAGCTCGTCAGCGATCGGCCCGCCGCCCCCTGATGCCAAAACCGGCCGCTGACCGTTCGCGGCCCGATAGCGGTGAGGGCGGCGCCGAGACCGCCGCTCAGACGTAGGACCCGTCGACGAAGGCCTGCGCCGCCAAGCGCACGTCCACGGTCCTGCCCTCAGCCAACGCCTCGATCGGCCGCGCGCCGCCGAGCAGCCTGTTGCGGGCGTGCAGCCACTGCCCGACACCGCGCGGGGTCAGCGAGTCCGACAGCAGAATCACCAGATCACGCAGCTCGGCGAGCTTGTCGTAGCGCTCAGGACGGATCGCGGAACGAACCCACGCGCGCACAGCACGGTCCGTCACACCGGCGACCGAACCAACATCGGACTGTGTTACCCCATACGGGCGCAGCGCCCGCACGATCTCCGGCGCCTCCACGGCACGTTCCAGAACAGCACTCATGACACCAGTGCACTTCCGACAACACTTCCGGGTCTCCTTCCGGATATCAGACACTCCAACCGCGAACGGGTCTCGCATGCGCGCGTCCCCCAACCGTCCGACCCGGCCACAGCTCACCTGCCCACGTCATCAGACCGCGAAATCACGACCACGCGACAGCCGACATCACGCCGCTCACTACAAGTGACGGCCGGCAAGAGCGGACCCGAGAACCTGCAGCGCGCACGCAGCGCGCTTGGCGCGTACCGAGCCCATCTGATCTGCGCGACTACGCCAGGTGTGGGCGGGGGCGCAGATGAATTGGTAGGTGTCGCTCGGTCGCTCGAAGTCGTCGCGATCGTCCACCGGTTGGTCGAGGTTCTCCGGTACGCGTGTTGCCTTTCAGGGTCGGCGCCGAGTTTGTGGACGCTGCCGCGCCGCTCTCAGAGAAACAGATTCAGGGCCGCGAGTCGTTGCGGATCGGTCAGGATGTCGACCTCGACGATGAGCCCGTCCGCGACGGCGAAGGCAAGTACGGAGGTCACGCGGCCGTCGATTGTCCCTACGATGCCCGGGCCGCCATTGACAATGGCGTAGCGCGCCTGGAGTCCGGGTGCTCGGTGCCTCGTCGCCTGCCCGGCGATGGCAGCCGCACCGCGGACGAGCGTGGAGCCCGCGCCACCGGTGTCGACGCGCAGCACGGCGTTCGGGTGCAGCAGCGCGACCAACCCTGCCAAGTCGCCGCCGCGTGCCGCGGCGAGCCAGGCGTCGACGATCTCGCGCTGCCGCACGCGGTCAGGCTTTCCAGCCGGGGTCGCACCCCGGACCCGGCGGCGCGCCCGGCTGGCCAGCTGTCGCGCCGCGGCCGGGGTTCGCTCCAGCATCGGGGCGATGGCATCGAACGGCACGGCGAACATGTCGTGCAGCACGAAGGCGAGTCGCTCGGCAGGATCCAGCGACTCGAGTACGACCAGCAGCGCCAGACCCACCGAGTCGGCCACGACGGTCTGCTCGGCCGGATCGAGCCCGTCACCGAACTCCACGACCGGGTCGGGCACCCGCACGTCCAGCGGGTCCTCGCGTCGGGCAGCCCGCGAGCGCAGCATGTTCAGGCACTGCCGCGACACGATCGTGGTGAGCCAGCCGGCGACGTTGTCGACATCCTCGCCCGAGGCACGTGAGACTCGCAGCCAGGCTTCCTGCACCGCGTCCTCGGCCTCGGTGAGCGAGCCCAGCATCCGGTAGGCCAGCGCGCGCAACCGGGGTCGCTGCTGCTCGAAACGCTCAGCCCAGAACTGTTCGTCCTGCACGTGTCACATCCTCTCGATCCAGCGGGTCACTTCTATGACACGTCCTGACAGAGCCGATGTGACAACGGAGGAAGACTATGGAAGCCCGGATGACCCACCCCGTAGTGGTGC
>JAVHVL010000627.1:0-3073 GCA_032160565.1 Pseudonocardiales bacterium
CAAAACGATCGCGACGAGGACACGAGTCCAGCGGGTCACCTACACGCCGCCTCCCCCGACGCAGTACCCCGAGGGCACGTACGCGATCGGGACCGACATCCAGCCCGGCACGTACCACACGAGCGGATCGAGCGATTGCTACTGGGCATTGCTCAACTCGCTCGATACCACCGACATCGCGGACAACAGCAACAACAGTGGGCCGCAAACAATCCAGGTACCGGCATCGGCCGCCGCCCTCGAGATCCAGGGATCGTGCACCTTCGGCCTCGCGTAGAGGCTGAGCGAGTGCGGTCGCACGCTACATCCAGTTCCGGGCGGACGAGGTGGCATGAGCAGGTCGAGCAGCATGAACCGGATCAGGGCAGGTCTGATGGCCCTGGGGGTCGCACTCGCCGCGACGGCCTGCGCGAGCTCGCACCCGGCCTCGCAATCTCCATCTACGGGCGGCGCGGCCACGGATGACCCGCTTGCCACAGCTGCCACAGTTGCTGCTGGCGGGCCGACCACTCCGTGCACCGCGTTCGACCAGTTCCTCGCCGACCTCAACCGCCTAACCCCTCATGGCAGCCAGGCGACGCTGATTGCGGACGTCGAGGCGATGCAAGGCCTCCTACCCAGCGCGCCCACACTTTCGGCTGCCGAAAGCAGGATGGTGGACGACGTGACCGCACTGGCCGCCCATGTCGGGAGCAGCACGTGGCCGGACCAGGGCACTCCTGTCGACCCGGAGATCCTCGCCGTGCAGTCGGATTGCGCCTAGGAGGCGACAGTGGCTCAGATCGCCTATGTCGACGCGGCGCGGACGACGGCGCACCTCGTCGTCGGCTTCCCGAACTCGAGAACTCTCTGCGGTGTCGGCATTCTCGGATATGACGACAATCTGCCGGTCAATCGCAAGCGCTGGCCCGAGCTTTCCTGGTGCGAGGCGTGCGTAGCCGCGTACGGCGACTAGCTCGGCTCGCCCCAGTGATCGCGTCGAGACGCGCACCCGCGCGAGCTGATTGCCGCTTACTGTTTAGCCGCTTGACACTTGCGCTGTTTAGCCCCTATACTTAGACTTATGAGAGCGCGGGAAGTCGAGAAGGTGATCCGCCAGAAGGGCGGCGTCCACACCCGGACCGTTGGCTCACACAAGCGGTTCCAGATCACCGGCAACGGCGTCACCGCCAGCACCGCAGTCCCCCAGCACCCGGGCGACATCCCGACAGGGACACTCCGCAAGATTGACCGGGACCTAGCACCGGCACTCGGGAAAGGATGGCTCGTATGAGCTACGAAGTGGTAATCACCCGCGAGGGTGACGACTGGCTCGCCGATGTCCCCGCGGTACCCGGCGCCCACACGTTCGCCCGATCTCTTCCCAGCCTGTTCGCCAGCGTCCGCGAGGTCATCGTTCTCATGGACGATCTCGACGACGACGCTGAGCCGGATGTGACGTTTCGGTTCGAGGTCGCCGACGAGCTGGTCGACGCGGCCGTGAGTGTCCGCAAGCGCCGCGCCGATCTCGCCGATCTCGAGGCTCGAGTTCAGGCGGAGACCGCGAAGACCGTCGAGCGGCTCAGTCGCGCCGGCTACTCGGTCCGCGATGCCGCGGCGCTGGTCGGCGTGACGCCGGGACGGATCTCTCAGATGGCGCCGACCAAGACGCGGGCGGCCGACCTCGGCCGGAAGACCGCGGCGGCGAAGAAGTTGGCGAAGTCGACCCGCGCGAAGGGCGAGGCCATGCGCAAGGCGGCCAAAGCCCAGGCCCAGAAGGTGAAGTGATGACGCTCGCTGACCGCCGACTACGGCGATTAGTCCGGCTGGTCCCATGTGAGCGCGCCGCACCTCCGGCACAGCCATGACCGCGCGCGGAAGCCGTCCGGGTTCGGGCCGTAGCCGACGATCACCTTGCCCGGGCCGATCTCGTGACCGTTCGGGCAGCGCTCAGGCGGGATCTCGACGGTCTCCCGACCGCGGCCGGTCGGACGGGTAGCCACGGCTAGCCATGCCTACGACGTCGGGCGGGCGCTGGGAAGGCGTCCGCGACTGCTGACGGATCCGAGCGATTCGAGACGTGGACGGCCAGCCAGCTCTCGGCGTTTCTCGCCGCGGAGCGCGGCGATCGCTATCACTCGGTCTGGCACTTGCTGGCGATGACCTGTCTCCGCCGCGGTGAGGCTCTCGGCCTCGGCTGGCGCCACCTCGACCTGGACAAGGGCACGGCGGTGATCCGGCGAACGCTGGTCGACATTGAGGACGCCAACGGCGACGCACCGGTCTGGTCAGACCCAAAGACGAAGAGCGGCAATCGGAAGATCGAACTCGACGCCGGCACAGTCGCCATGCTGCGCGCGCTTCGGGCCGAGCAGGCCCGCGAGCGTCTGATGCTCGGCGCGGGCTACACCGACCATGACCTGGTGCTCTGCTGGCCAGACGGCCGGCCGTATCACCCGGAGCGGGTGTCGCGGGTCTTCGGAGACCGATCGCGCAAGCACGGCATGCCGGCGATCCGTCTGCACGATCTCCGGCACACCTGGGCGACGCTCGCGCTCGAGGCCGGCGTACATCCCAAGGTGGTGCAACAGCAGCTCGGGCACGCGAACATCAGCATCACGATGGACATCTACTCGCATGTCTCGCCCGCGATGCAGTCCGACGCGGCGGAGCGGGTCGCGGCATTGATCGGTGGCGCATCATGAGCTTCGAGGTTATCTGGGGTTCGATCGGCCCCTTCATCGGCGCGGTCGTCGGGTATGGCGCAACCTTCGTGACGGAGAGTCGCGCCGATGCGCGCTCGGCAAAAGGAGCCTCGGCGGAACGAGCGGACGCGAAGTCCGAAAAGATCGAAAACGAGATGTTCACCGGTGAGATCGCGTCGTTGACGGCTGCTCATCAGGCACTCGGGGGCTACGCGCAGGAGGCGCTGTTGATCGGATCAGAAATCAAGACGAAGGGATTCGAAGCCGATCTCGCGCTGCGCGCCTCGAATGCAAGCACCGCTTGCTCCCTGATCACTGACGACGATCTTCGCGAGACCTGCACGAAGGCACGACGGGCCATCGCCCGTGGCTTGACGCCCGGTGTGGAC
>JAVHVL010000628.1:0-3260 GCA_032160565.1 Pseudonocardiales bacterium
CAGCGCCCAGAGCCGGCCGCACCGGCGAAGGCACCCGCCGCGGCGCCCGCGACGGCCCGCCCGCTGCTTCGGCTGGCCGACGCGGGGCATGCCCCGGAGATCAGCATCCGCCGCGCCGGCGATCACCACCTGCTCGTCGAGGCGGGGCCGCCGGTGCTCGACCTGCGTGTCCGGATGTGGATCCACCTGCTCGCCGGGGCGCTGACCCGGGCTGCCCTTCCGGGGGTGCGGGAGGTCGTCGAGGGGGTGCGGTCGCTGCTCGTCCAGGTGAATGAGCAGCTGCTTCCACTCCCCGTGCTCGCCGACCACCTCGCCACGCTGGCCGAGGCGGTGCCGGACCCTGCGACGGTGACGCTTGCGGTGCGGGAGGTCACGCTGCCGATCGCGCTGGACCATCCGCTCGCGCACGAGGCGATGCGCAGGTACGCGCGCTCCGTGCGCCCGGACGCGCCGTGGTGCCCGGACAACGTCGAGTTCATCCGCCGCATCAACGAGCTCGACACGCGCGCGGACGTCTTCGACATCGTCACCGCGGCCACGTACCTCGTCGTCGGGCTCGGCGACGTGTACCTCGGTGCCCCGGTGGCTGTCCCGATCGACCCGCGGCACCGCCTCGTCACGACGAAGTACGACCCGGCTCGGACCTGGACGCCGCAGAACGCGGTGGGCATCGGTGGGGTGTACCTGTGCGTCTACGGCATGGAGGGGCCGGGCGGCTACCAGCTCGTCGGGCGCACCGTGCCGGTGTGGCGGCACGCCGCGGGGTCGAACGACAAGCCATGGCTGCTGCGGCAGTTCGACCGGCTGCGGTTCCGGCCGGTCAGCGACGAGGAGCTCGCGGAGCTGCGCGCCGACGTGAAGGCGGGGCGGCGCGACCTGGAGACAGCGCCTGCGACGTTCGGCCTCGCCGAGGTGGCCGAGCTCGAAGCGGCGCACGCCGCCGACATCGCGACCTTCCGGACGCGCCGCCAGGGTGCGTTCGAAGCAGAACGGGAGAGGTGGGCCACCGGATGACGCTCGATCCGACGATGGCGGGCACGGTGGACGACGCGGTGCGGGCCGCCCGGTCGATCGACCAGCCGGCGTTCATCACGGTGCTGGACAACGAGCAACGTGCTGCGCTCACGGCCGCGACCGCGCCGACATCGGGCAGCGGGCCACTGGCCGGCGTCCCGTTCGCGGCGAAGGACAACATCGACGTCGCCGGCGTGCCGAGCACCGCGGGCTGCCCTACCCGCGTCGAGCCCGCGGCGCAGTCGGCGTTCGCGGTGCAGCGGCTGATCGACGCCGGTGCGGTGCCGATCGGGAAGACGAACATGGACCAGTTCGCCACCGGGCTCGTCGGCACCCGCAGCCCGTACGGCGCCTGCCACAGCGTCGCGTCCGCGCGCCACGTCAGCGGCGGCAGCAGCTCGGGCAGCGCGGTGGCCGTCGCCCTCGGCGTCGTCCCCCTCGCGCTAGGCACCGACACGGCCGGCAGCGGCCGGGTGCCGGCGGCGTTCAACGGCATCGTCGGCATGAAACCCAGCCGCGGGCTCGTCTCCAACCGCGGGCTGCTGCCGGCGTGCCCGTCGCTGGACTGCATCACCACCCTCACCTCGACGGTGTGGGAGGCGCGTACCGCGTTCGACGCGCTGGCGGTCTTCGACCCCGACGACCCGTACGCGCGACCGATGCCTGTTGCCGGGCCATCAGGGGTGGCCGCCCACATGCGGGTGATCGCCGTGCCGGACGCGCCACTTGACATGGACGACGCGCAGCGGGCGGCGTGGGGCGCCGCGCTCGCCCACGCCGCGACGATCGCACGCGTGGTGCCCGTCGACGTGGCGCCGTTCCTGGCCGCGGCTCGGCTGCTGTACGGCGGGCCGTTCGTCGCCGAGCGGCTGGCCGCCTTCGGGGCGCTGCTCGAGCCGGACGGGCCACATCTCGATCCGGTGGTCCGCAAGATCGTGCTCGGCGCCGAGGCGGTCTCGGGGGCGGACACGTTCCGGGGCATGGCTGAGCTGGCCCGGTTGCGGCTCGCGGCCGAGGGGGTGTTCGCCGGCGCCGACGCGCTGCTGCTGCCGGTCACGCCGGGACATCCGACGCTCGCGGAGGTTGCGGCGGATCCGGTCGGTACGAACTCCGCACTCGGCACGTACACGAACATGGCGAACCTGCTCGACCTCTGCGCGATCGCCCTGCCCGCGGGCACCCGCGCGGACGGGTTGCCGTTCGGCATCCAGCTGCTGGCACCGGCGTTCGCGGACCGGCCACTGCTGTCGCTCGCGGCACGCTGGGCGGGCGAGCCGGATTCCTCGCCTCAGCTCGGGAGCGACCGGGTGCTGCTGGCGGTGGCCGGCGCGCACCTCACCGGCCAGCCGCAGAACCGCGAGCTCGTCGAACTCGGCGGGCGGCTGCACGCGCGCGCCACGACGGCCGGTGGCTACCGCATGTACAGGGTGCCCGGGCCGTTCCCCCGCCCCGGCCTCGTGCATACCGGCGACGGCCCGGACGAAGGGATGGCCGTGGAGGTGTGGGACCTGCCGTATCACGGCCTCGGGCAGCTGCTGCCCCGGATCGCTCCGCCGCTTCGCCTCGGGCAGGTGACGCTGGACGACGCGAGCGTGGTGACCGGGTTCCTCGCCGACACGCACGGGCTGGACGTCGCGCGCGATATCACCCGGTTCGGCGGATGGCGCCCCTACCTGGCCAGTCTGCGATCTTGATATCGCGGGTGCCGCATGCGGCACTCGGGAATGTCAAGATCGCGAGGGAACGGCGAGCATGGCGAGGCACTCGTAGACGACGTTGGCCGCCGCGAGCGCGGTCAGCTCGGCATGGTCGTAGGCCGGCGCGACCTCCACGACGTCGGCGCCGACGACGGGCAGGTCGGCCAGGCCACGCAGGATGAACTGCAGCTCGCGGCTGGTGAGGCCGCCGGGCTCCGGCGTCCCCGTGCCGGGCGCATGCGCCGGATCGAGGACGTCGATGTCGAGGCTGACGTACACGGGCAGGCCGGCCACGCGCTCCCGGATCTGGTCGACGGCACGGTCGACACCGTGCCGCGCGATGTCCTCCGTCGACGCGATCGCGAAACCGAGCTTGCGGTCCTCGATCAGGTCCTGGCGCCCGTAAAGCGGACCGCGGATGCCGACGTGATAGGTGTGCTCCATCGCCAGCAACCCCTCCTCGACGGCGCGACGGAACGGGGTGCCGTGCGTGTACGGCGCACCGAAGTAGGTGTCCCACGTGTCCAGGTGCGCGTCGAAGTGCACCAG
>JAVHVL010000614.1:0-6205 GCA_032160565.1 Pseudonocardiales bacterium
ACGATCGGCTCTGCCTCCGCGAACGCGCTGGCAGCGGACGCGGACGTCGTACTCGCCGTCGGCACCCGGCTGCAGGACTTCACCACGTCCTCGTGGAGCGTGTTCGGCCCGGACGTGCGTCTGATCACGATCAACGCCGCGCGATTCGACGCCGTCAAGCACGCGGCGCACCCGGTCGTCGGCGATGCCCGGGAAGCGATCGTGGAGCTCGGTGAAGCACTGACCGGATGGTCTGCCGATGCCGACTGGACGCGGCGTTGCGCGACCGAGCGGGCGCGCTGGGACGAGCACGTGGACGAGCTGCGTGCCGGTGTTGCGCCGGACGGAGCGTTGACGTACGCGCAGGTCGTCGGCGTGGTCAACGACGCGAGCGGTCCGGACGACTACGTCCTCGGCTCGTCGGGGGGCATACCCGGCGAGCTGAACGGCGGCTGGCGCACCGGATCGGCAGCGCTGGGACCGACGATGGATCTGGAATACGGGTTCTCCTGCATGGGCTACGAGATCGCCGGGCCGTGGGGCGCCGCGATGGCACGTGCCAAGACCCATCCGGACGGACTCGTCACGGCGCTGCTCGGCGACGGCTCGTACCTGATGCTCAACTCGGAGCTGTACTCGGCCGCGTTCACCGGGCACCCGTTCGTGGCTGTCGTGTGCGACAACGGTGGCTACGCGGTGATCCACCGGCTGCAGACCGGCCAGGGCGCGGACGGTTTCAACAACCTGCTGGCCGACTGCGCCGGTCCTGGTGCCAAGCCCGGCGGAGTGCGCGTCGATTTCGCCGCTCACGCGGCCGCCCTCGGCTGTGCTGTCGTCGACGTCCCTGCCGGCAGTACCCTCGACGACCTGCGCTCGGCCTATGCAACGGCTCGCGATCGTGCCCGCCGCGAGAGTCGCCCGGCCGTCGTCGTATGTCGGACGCATCCGTCGACCTGGACGGAGTCCGGTGCCTGGTGGGAGGTCGGGGTGCCTCGTTCGCTCAGCGGACGGGTCGACTACGAACAGGCCAAGCCGCGGCAGCTGCGCTGGACGAGCTGAGGATCAGCCGCGCAACAGGCGCGCGGCCGCGTCGACGAACTCGTCCGCCAGAACCGCCGCGAGGTCGTCGCGACCCTCTTCGAGGAGCATGTTCACGCGGTACGTGTAGTCGTCCTCGAGTTGTTCGAGGCGGGTATTGAGGTCGAGCGTTGAAGTCACAACTGTCTCCGTCATCGATTTGCCGAGGACTCCCGGCCACGCCATTACAACGTCGGGGCCACGCCCGGCCTTCCGCGGCTGGCGGTGGCAACCCTCACAGCACCTGTCTAGTCAAGGCGGGTTGCCGGTGCGCGTCGTGCTGATTACGTGCGCGGTACGTCGACCCAGCGACCGGTGCTCGCCGACTCGGCGATGCTCTCGAGGATGTGGGCGCTGGCCACCGCGTCGGCCGCCGTCGCGCCGTGCGGCTTGCCGTCCGCGACGGACTGCAGGAAGCGCGCCGCCTCGATCACCTTGAGGTCGTCGTAGCCCATCGCGATGCCCGCGCCGGGCTGGAACGCCGCCAGCTCGCCGTGGCCCGGCGCGACGAAGGCGGTGCTGACGGACTGGTTCAGATAATCCGTCCCCGCACTGACGGCGAGTTCGCCCATGCGGCGGAAGTCCCAGCTGAGCGCCCCCTGGGTGCCGTGGATCTCGAAGCCGTAGTTGCACTGGTCGCTCACGCTGACCCGGCTGGACTCGAGGGATCCGTGCGCGCCGTCCGAGAACCGGAGCAGGCAGTTCGCGTAGTCCTCGTTCTCGACGGCCGCGAGCTCCCCACCTTCGGCAGTGGCGAAATGGCTTGTCACGCCGGTGGGCTTCGGCCGCCGGTCGATGAACACGGCTGTGTCGGCGACCAGCGAGTCGATCTCGCCGAGCAGGTAGCGCGCGAGGTCGGCGCCGTGCGAGACGAGATCGCCGAGCACGCCGGCGCCGCCGCGTGCCCGCTCGAAGCGCCACGACAGCGCGCCCCGCGGGTGGGCCGCGTAGTCGGCGAACAGCCGGAAGCGGGCGTTGGTCACCCGACCGATCGCCCCCGAGCCGATCAGCTCGCGGGCATGCTCGACCGCCGGCGCATTGCGGTAGTTGAAGCCGACGGCGCTCTGCACGCCCGCCGCCGCGACCGCGTCGGCGACGGTTCGGGCGTCGGCTGCGGAGAGCCCCACGGGCTTCTCGATCCAGAGGTGCTTGCCTGCGGCTGCGACCGCGGTGCCGAGTTCGCGATGCAGGAAGTTGGGTGCGGTGACGCTGACCGCCTGCACGCGCTCGTCGTCCAGGACGTCCTGCCATCGGTCGCTGGCGCGCTCGAACCCGTATCGCTCGACGGCATCGAGGCGGCGGTCGGCCTCGGCGTCGACGACGAGCACGGGCCGTGGCCTGAGCGGCAGCTGCGGGTAGTGGTGCAGCACCCGGGCGTACGAGCGGGCATGTACCTGCCCCATCCAGCCGAAGCCGACGACCGCAATTCCCAGCGTCTCGCTCATGTCAGCGCACGGATCGAGGTGAGGAATTCGACGCTGCGCCGGACGTCGACGACCGGACCCGCGCCTGGCGGGGGCTCGCCGTACAGCGCGCAGTCCTGCTCTAGGACGTACCAGCCCGCGTAGCCGGCGTTCTCGAGCGCCGTGACTATCGCGGTGATGTCCAGGTTGCCTTCGCCCAGCGGGGTGTAGAGGCCGGCGCGTACTGCCTCGAGGTAGCTCGTGGAGCGGGCCGACACCGTGCCGGCGACCGAGGCGTCGACGTCCTTGAGATGGACGTGGGCGACGCGGTCGGCTGCCTTGTCCAGCAGTTCGAGCGGCTGCATGCCGCCGATGAGCAGGTGCCCGGTGTCGAGGCACAGCAGGACGTCGCTCTCGTCGAGCAGGCGCAGGACCGCGGCACGGTCCTCGATCGCCGTGCCGACGTGCGGATGCAGGGTGGGCGTCATGCCGCGGTCGCGGACGACCCGTTGCAGCCGGTCGAGATTGCCCAGCAGCACGTGCCACTCGCCGCCGGTCAGCGGGACCTTGCGGTCGTAGCTGCCGTCGGCGGAGCGGGCAGCGAGCACCGCGACCTCCGCCCCCGCGCCGGCGAGGGTGGCGATGGCCGCGGTGGCCTCCGTGAGGTCGAGTGACGGGTCGACGTGCAACGGGACGGGCAGGAACCCGCCGATCAGTCGCATGTCGTGTTGCCCGAGCTGCCGACGAACGTCCTCCGGCGCCGCGCCGAGGTAGCCGGTGGGGCCGAGTTCGGTCGTGCGCAATCCGAGCCCGCGCATCTCGGCGAGCACCCGCTGAGGAGCCAGCTCGTATCCCCAGCCGGGCGCTTCGCAGACACCCCAGGAGATCGGTGCGCCGGCGATGCGTTCGGTGATCGGCAGGGTGCTTCTCATGCGAGCTCCTGGAGGTGCGACGGGCAGGAACTAGAGCGCTCTAGTCACTTGCCAGTATGGTAGTCGCGATGCATGGCTGTCAACGCGGTCTCGAAGGGTGCTGATGACGACAGAACGGGCTTCCGGCCGGGGCCGCCTCGACCGGCCACCGACGCTGGAGGATGTCGCGGCCGGGGCAGGCGTCTCGCGCGCGCTCGTCTCGATCGTGATGCGCGACGTGCCCGGTGCGAGCGACGCGACGCGCGAGCGCGTGCGCGCCGTGGCGGAGCGACTCGGTTACCGGCCGGACAGCCGCGCGCGCCTGCTTGCCGGCCGCCGCACCCGGCTGCTCGGCGTGACTCTCGCGCTGAACAACCCGTTCCACGCCGATGTCGCCGAGGGCATCTACGCGGCCGCGGAGCCGCTGGGCTACGAGGTCGTGCTCAGCGCCGTCGCCGACGCCCGACCGCCGGCGCGGGCGATCGACACGCTGCTGTCCTACCGTTGCGAGGCGGCCATCCTGGTCGGGGCGCTCGTGCCGCGCAAGTCGCTCGGCGCGCTCGCCGAGCGGCTGCCGGTGGTCGTCGTCGGCCAGCCGGCCCCGCACCCCGCCGTCGATGCCGTCCGCTCCTACGACGAGCGCGGCATCCGGTTCGCGGTCGATCATCTCGTCGCGCTGGGCCATCGGCGCATCGTCCACGTCGACGGCGGCCGGGCCCCCGCTGCCGCGCTTCGCCGCAACGGCTATCGCCGGGCGATGAAGGCGCACGGACTGGCCGGCGAGCAGAGGCTGATCGCCGCAGGTGAGCGTGAGGAGGACGGCGCGGAGGCGGCGCGCCGGTTGATCGAGGAGGGGATGCCGGACGCGCTGATCACCTACAACGACCGCAGTGCGGTGGGGGTGCTGGACGTCTTCGCCCGATCCGGCGTCGACGTGCCGCGGGACGTCTCTGTGGTCGGGTACGACGACAGCCAGGTGGCGCGGCTGCCCTACCTACGCCTGACGACGGTCAGCCAGGACACCGGGCGCCTCGCCGACCTGGCGGTGCAGCGAGCGGTGGCGCGACTCGAGGACCAGGTGGTGGCCGAGCGCGAGGTGATCCTCGAGCCGCACCTCGTGGTGCGCGGGACCACCGGACCCGTCGCAATGAGGTGAGCGGGACAGATCGCTAGGCGGACAGCACGACCGCTACGGCGCGCAGTTCGCGAACTGCCGCGTCCAGCGCGCCGGACGCCGTGGAGGCCCGGTCCTGCAGGTGCGGGGACTCCGCGGCGCCCTCGATGGCGTCCAGCTCGCGCAGGGCGAGGAAGAGCAACTCGACGGCTGTGTCCACCCGCTCCAGCAGTCCGTTGACGAGGGCGGGGCTGTCCAGTGGTCGCTCCACGACGCGCAGGCTGATCGGGTGCTTGGCCACAAGATCAACTCCCTGGGGGCGGACCGAAGGTAGGTACGGCCAGGGTCCGGGGCGTGAGCGAAGTCTGGCACCGGGGAGGCGAATCGGCCAGCGGCGGACCGAACTCAGGCGAGCGCGGGTGCCGCCTTCGGCTGCCAGCGGATGCGGACGCCCTCCCGATGCATGATCGTCCGGAACAACAGGTACGAGACGCCGATCGTCGCACCGGTGAGCGCCGGCGACAGCAACGTCTTCAGCAGCAGGAAGCCGCCGAGCGAGGAGTTCGTCAGCAGCCACACAGTCCCGACGGCATTGACGAGATACATCAGCGCCCACAGCGCCGAGGTGTACGCGAAGAACCGGCTGGAGCGCAGCCGCTCCGACAGCGCCGGCGGCAGCGGGACGAAGTCCTGGGCCAGCCGCTCCAGCAGCGGCCGCCCGGCGATCGCGGTGACGGCCAGCGCGGTGGCGGTCGCGACCGTACCGGCAACGGGCTGCAGGAAGTACAGGAACGCGCTGCCCGTCCAGAACGTCACGGCGGCCCGGACGGTCATCAGCCCGGCCCCGAGGGCCGCGGCACCGAGGACGGGGCGCTTGGTGAACAGCCGCCGCAGCAGCCCCGCGTAGTACCAGCCCAGGGTGACCATGATCGCCGCACGAAGCCCGAGCAGCGACATCGTCGCGTAGAACAGCGCCATCGGGATGACGGATGTGAACAGCACGGTCCGCCCCGCGTGCGCGGCAATGGCACCGGGGCGGCCGACCTCGATGACGTGGGCCGGGCATTCGAAGGGCACGCCTTCACATCGACCGCGGGCGGGGGAACTGAAGCGGGCCCGCCGCGCGCTGGTCACTGGCCCTGCCGCCGCACCCCGGTTTCGCCTCGTGGCATTCGGGGTAGGCCAGAAGGCGTCGATATTCCGGCGGCGGCTGTCTGCTGGACACAACCAGGGAGATAGCAATGCGAATCGGTGGAAGCCTTTTCCTGATCGCGCTCGGCGCGATCCTCAAGTTCGCGGTCACCGCGAACGTGAACGGCGTCGACATCGGCACCATCGGTGTGATCCTCATGATCGTCGGCGCCATCGGCCTGGTCATCTCGCTCACCTGGATGTCCACCCGCCGACGCACCGACGTCATCCAGCGTGGCCCCGGCGGTGCCGTCGGCACCACCTAGGTCACGCCGCACGACACGGTCGACGGTCCGTACTGACCGCCCATCAGCTCCACGCCCCCGCTGGCGCCGCACCCACCTCTGCCGCGCCAGCGGCATGTTGTCACGACGAGAGCTGTGCCGTTACGCCGTTGCCTGTACAGCACGACCGGCACTCTGATGACCGAACACGCCTCACTGGAGGTAGGCGCGGGCGGTGGCGACCTTCATGTACATCCGTAGGTCGGGTCCGCCGGTGCTGAGGAATCCGTTGGCGGCGTACCAGTC
>JAVHVL010000644.1:0-3592 GCA_032160565.1 Pseudonocardiales bacterium
AACAGTTAGTGCCGTCGCCGGGCGGGATTCTTACATCGATGTCTGGTGGCGCACACCAGTGCGGGCCCGCAGCGCGTGTGGCGTTGCGGGCCCGCGTTCGGGTTCTAGATGGTTATCGGGGTGGGAACTGTGAGTTGGGCACGGGGTCGGCCAGGTTGGCCGTCGGTGGCTTGTTGATGAACCCGATGACGGCGCAGTCGATGTCCACGCCGGCGGAGCCGTAGGGCTTGGGCTGGCCGGTGGCCGGGTCGACGCCGGTGAGCAGGTCGGGTCGGGTGGCCGCGAGGTTGAACACGACGTTCTCGTCGATCTGGCGGGTGTTCAGCCCGGCCTTGACGGCCTTGTCTGTCCACAGCCCGAGCTGCGCGTCCCACAGTGGGCTGTAGGCGTCGGCGTGGCGCGGATCGCTGAGGGTCGGGAAGTCGCCGAACACGTTGAGCAGGTCGCCGCCGTTACGCAAGGCGTTGATCAGCGCGGTGTTGTCGGCGGAGGCGTCTTGGCTGGCGTGCCCGTCGAGGACCAGGTGCTGGAAGCCTTGTGCCTGCGGGTTGTTCGCTCCGGTCTGCCCGTTGATGAAGCCGAACAGCCGCTCCCGCGCGGAACCGAGGAAGTCGTCACCGCCGTTGTAGGCCGCGGTGTCCAGCGCGGGCACGTAGGTGGAGCGCTCGAGGACGGCCGTTAGCGGCTGCCCGGCGTCGGTGCTCAGGTACACGATGGGCTGGCCGGCGTCGAACCCCTTGACGAGCAGGATGTCGACCCACGACTCGAGGAACTGCCCGGCCGGCGACGGCGGTGCGATGTGCACGCCGAGGACCCGGTCGCCGGTATTGGTGTGGTGCACGACGTCGAACGGCCCGTCGCCGGTGGCGACGATCGGCGCGTCGTACACAACGGGTGAGCCGGCGATGCGGATGAACGGGCTGTAGCCGTCCTCAGCCACCGCGCCCGGCTGGAAGTTCGCGAGCGGGAAGCCGTCCGGACCCGGTTGCGCGATCCGGGTCGGGCTGAAGTCCGGCGCACCTTCGAAATCGAGGACCCCGGGGCCGAAAGGGTTCTGCGCCGCCGTCGGCGACTGTAGGGTCGCCGTCTGGATGCAGCCCTGGCAGTTGATGCCCACGTTCGCCAGCTTCGGCGCGTAGTTGACGCCCAGGTCCTTTGCCAGCCCCTGATCGGATGCGTCGAGCAGGATGTACCAGACCTTCTTCCCGTGCGACGTGCCCGGGTAGAGCGGAAGGCGGACCGTCTCCTTGCTGAGGTCGACCTGCAGCGCGCTCTCCAGCGTCAGATGGTCTTTCGGCAACAGCCCGGTCGTCGGGCCGAGCCCACCGCTGGTGGCGGGTGCGGGGCTGTCGGCCGATGCCGACGCTGCACGCCCGCCGCCCACGGCCAACAAGGCGATGCCAACGATGCCCGCCATGAGCGCTGAGATCAGCCACGTACTGCGACGACGTCTGAGCGCAATCGCGAATACCAAGGTTGAGTGCATGTCGTGCTCCCTTCTCGTAAATGACCCACTCGGGCCAGACGCATGCTTGGTGTCGGCCAGCAGCGCTGGTCTTACCCCTCAGCCGGGTCGAGGCGTGCCAGGAGTCACGCACGGCGGACAGCGGCCCGGGTCTTACCCCTCAAACCGGGCGAGGTGTGCCGGGATCACGCACAGCTGCCAGCAGCCCCTGGAAGTCCCCCAGGCACGGGCCGCACGAGCGCAGGTGCGCCGCGATGCCGGGATAGCGGCGCTCGGGATCCTCACCGTCGACGACAAGCTCGACATACGCGTGAAGCAGCTCCAGCGCCCGGTCGCAGCCGACGTCGGTCGGATCGGTCGCCAGGAACCGCTCCAAAGCCGCTCGCGACTCGTCGCCGATCATCGCAGCCTCACTGTCGGGAACCCGTCGAGTCCCCCAAGTATCCGTCAGTGACGAGCGTGGAGCGGATCTTACGGCGGGCGTCGAACATGACTTTGTAGATCGTGTTGCGGCTCGTCGCGAGCCGCGCCGCCAACGCGTCGGCCGGGATACCGTGCACGAGCAAGGCCACGAAGATCTCCCGCTGCCGCGGGGTGAGAACGATGTCGACCGCCGAACGTACCGCCGAGAACAGTTCGCCCGCCTCGGCCGCCGCCTCGGGCGTCACCCCCAGCCGGGCCGGCAACTGCTCCCACTGTTCGG
Organism: Pseudonocardiales bacterium; assembly: GCA_032160565.1. Classification (GTDB taxonomy): domain Bacteria; phylum Actinomycetota; class Actinomycetes; order Mycobacteriales; family Jatrophihabitantaceae; genus RYN-117. Next base: position 2,169 of record JAVHVL010000644.1, read on the forward strand.
GCTCGAACGCGACCTCGCACCGGCTCCAGAAATGCCGGCCCAGCTTGGCCGACACCTCGAGGATCACGAACTTGTACGCCCATGTGGTGAACCGGCTCTCGCCCCGGAACGTCGCCAGTCGCCGCGTGATCGACATCAGCGCATCGGCGGCGACCTGGTGGGCCAGATCGTCCAACTCCTTACCAGCGATCCGGCTCGGCGACGCCCGCCGGCTCAGCTCACCCCGGGCCGCCCGCAATAGCATCGCGTGCAGCCGCGCCAGCGCAACATCGCGGGCCGGCGCATCAGGCGCCAGCGTCTCGACCCACGCCGCAGAATCTGGGTCGAACGGGCCCAGCATGCTAACGGTGTCGGGTCCGGCCGCTACGTTGGACACGACCCGACACTAGATCGCACCAGACCCGCCGAGTAGCTGTGCGCGCACGCCGACCCCATTCGGTAACATCCATGCGTTCGCGCGCGGCGCGGCTCACGCGTGCACTACACAACTTGATCGGGACGTCGCGTCGCGACCAGCACGGATCTGCGGGATCGCACGCTGCCGCGGGGCCTGGAACCGGCGGCGGTCAAGAAGCACGGCTCCGCTACCCGGAGGTAGTCGCGGTAGCGCTCGGGGTCGGCGTCGCTGTGGTCCACATGTTAATGGCGTAGTACATGTCGTCATCTCCTCTGATGGCCGCAGGCGATGGCATCACCGTAAAGCCAAGTGGTCGACCGGTCAACCCCCTGATGTTGGTCGCGAGCCCGTGCTTGCTCTCGGTGTGTAGTTGCGACCAGCGGTGACGGCTTGCCCCGTCAAACCGGTGAGGTGGCCGATGGCGCCGTCGATGCCGTTGCGCTTGGCACCGCAGGGCCGGGCTGCCTAGCATCTCAGCCCGTTTCCGGGGCCCTACCCTGTCCTGGCAGCAGCAGCCGCCTTCCGATTCACCTGCTCTCACAAGCACACGATCGTCAGGCGGCTGCTGCTCACGCTCCGGGAATCACCCGCCGTCCCACCAGGTCACACCCCAATTGACGTTGCCGCACCAGTGCCCCCGGACCTGACTCGCCCATTAGGACGATGCAACCACCGCCGGACTAATTTCCACAGCTGGACGAAGCCTCCAAAGCCAGCGACCCACCAGTCGTCCCTGTTCATACCTTGAGCAGGGCGAAGACAGAGGATGTCCCGTTGTCGGAGGCTGAAAGGTTGACAGGGAAGGTTGTCTGAAACCCCCTGGATCCTCGGTCCAATTACCAGTAGTTCCATGGGGACCGACCTCGTCATACCAGACACGCCCGCCGGTGTCAGTTGTTGCTAGTGGTCACGCCCGTTAGTTCGTCGGGGGTCAGGCAGCGATCCGCTCGAGGAGGCGGTTGAGGTCGTCGCGGCCGAATCGCCAGTCGAAGGGCCGTGCGGCTTGGTTGTACCGCTTCTCGAAAGC
>JAVHVL010000001.1:0-4194 GCA_032160565.1 Pseudonocardiales bacterium
GCGGGAGCTCGAGCGTGAGCTCGCTACGGACGCCGGCCTTCCGCTCGCCTGGTACGACGTGCTGCTCCAGCTCGCCGAGGCGCCGCAGCGTCGGCTGCGGATGGCCGAGCTCGCCGACCAGGTGCTGCTGTCGCGCTCCGGCCTCACCCGGCTCGTCGACCGGCTGCAGGCCGAGGGGCTGGTGCGCCGCGAACCGTCTCCGGACGACGCCCGCGGCATGTACACCGTGCTGACCGACGCGGGGTTCCTCCGCTTGCGCGCGGCGGCCCCCATCCACCTGTCGGGCATCCAGCGGCACTGGTTGTCGCGCTTCTCCGACGATGAGCTCCGCCAGCTCGGCGACCTGCTCGGGCGGGTCAGCGGCCCTGCCGTGCCCAGCTGCGCGCTGGAGGACGAGGACGCATGAACGACCGCGTTGCGGTGACCGGCGGCACCGGGAAGCTGGGCCGGGCCGTGGTGTCGCACCTGCTCGAGCACGGCTGGGACGTCGTCAACCTGGATCGCGCACTTCCGCCGCCGGACCAGGGGTGCCCCTTCGTACGCATCGACTTCACCGACTTCGGGCAGACTGTCGAGGCGCTGACCGGAATCCAGGATCGGTACGACGGCCTCGATGCGGTCGTGCATCTCGCCGCGGTGCCCGCGCCGGGGCTGATCGCCAACGCCGCGACGTTCGCGAACAACGCGACCACCACGTACAACGTCTTCTCCGCCGCCAAGCTGGCGGGCATCCGCAACGTCGTGTGGGCCTCGAGCGAGACGGTGCTGGGGCTGCCGTTCGACGTGCCGCCGCCGTACGTCCCGGTCGACGAGGACTACCCGGCCCGCCCGGAGAGCACGTACTCGCTGGTGAAGCACCTCGAGGAGCAGATGGCTGCCCAGTTCTGCCGGTGGGATCCGCGGCTGAAGATGCTAGGGCTGCGCTTCTCCAACGTCATGTACCCCGAGGACTACGCGGCCTTCCCGTCGTTCGACGCGGATCCCCTGCTGCGCAAGTGGAATCTCTGGGGGTACATCGACGCGCGCGACGGTGCCCAGGCCGTGCGGCGGGCGCTGGAGCACGAGGCCACCGGCGTCGACGTGTTCGTGATCGCCAACGCCGACACCGTCATGTCGCGTCCGAGCAGCGAGCTGGTGGCCGAGGTGTTCCCGGGCGTCCCGGTGCTGCACGAGCTCGGCGAGCACGAGACGCTGCTGTCCATCGACAAGGCACGCCGCGTGCTGGGCTACGAGCCCGAGCACTCATGGCGCCAGCACGCCTGACTCTGCGATTCGGGTACACGGTGGGCGTACAGCGCCCACCATGTACCGGAATCGGTGTCAGTCCGCGACCTGGGTCTCGCGCTGGGCCTCCAGGAGGGTGATCTCCAGGCGGGTTAGTTCGGAGCGCAGGAAATCGCGCGTCGCCACCTCGCCGAGCGCCATCCGGATGGCCGCGATCTCGCGCGCCAGGTACTCCAGGTCGGCCTTCGCCTGCCGAGCCTCCTCGCGGTCGGCGTCGAGGTTGACGCGGTCGCGGTCGTCCTGGCGGTTCTGCGCGAGCAGGATCAGCGGCGCAGCGTAGGCGGCCTGCAGGGACAGGATCAGGGTCAGGAACGTGAACGTGTACGGGTCGAAGTGCGGCAGCCCCGGCAGGGTGTTGATCAGGACCCACAGGATGATCGCGACGGTCTGATAGACGAGGTAGCGGCCGGTACCGAGGAAGCGGGCAATCCGCTCGGTGAGGCGGCCGAACGCCTCGGGGTCGTAGCGCACTCGCGGGCGGCGATCGACACGCGGTTGGTCCAGGCGGTCGCGCCGCTCAGCCACGACCCACCGCCCGTCCCGGGTCGGCGTCGCGCCAGTCCTCGGGCAGCAGGTGGTCCAGTACGTCGTCGACGGAGACCGCGCCGAGCAGCCGGTCGTGCTCGTCCACCACGGGCGCGGCGACCAGGTTGTACGTGGCCAGGTGCCTGGTCACCTCGTCGAGCGGGGCATCCGGGCGTAGCGCGCCGGTGTCCTTCTCGCTCAACCCGCTGACCAGGGCCGAGGGCGGCTCACGCAGTAGCCGCTGGATGTGCGCCGTGCCGAGGAACCGCCCGGTGGGCGTGGCCTGCGGCGGCCGGACGACGAACACCTGCGCGGCTATGGCCGGCGAGAGTTCCGGGTTGCGGACCAGCGCGAGCGCCTCGGCCACGGTGGCGTCCGGCAGCAGGATCACCGGCTCGGAGGTCATCAGGCCGCCGGCGGTGAAGTCGCCGTAGGTCATCAGCCGCCGCACCGGCTCGGCCTCCTCGGGCTCCATCAGCTCCAGCAACCGCTGCTGGTCGGCGGTGGTCATCTCACCCAACAGGTCCGCGGCGTCGTCGTCGTCCATGGCCTCGAGCACGTCCGCCGCGCGCTCGTCGGACAGCGAGCCGAGCAGGTCCACCTGGTCGTCCTCGGGCAGCTCCTGCAGGATGTCCGCGAGCCGCTCGTCATCCAGCGCTGCGACCACCTCGTGGCGCCGCTTGTCGGGCATGTCCTGCAGCGCGCTGGCCACGTCGGCCGCGCGGAGGTCGGACAGCATCGACAGCAGCGTCTCGGTGCCTTGCTGCTTCTCGACGATCGCCAGGCCGTCGACCTCGTTCCACGCCACCTGGAACAGCTGCCCGCGGCGCCGCGCCAGCCGCGGGCCCACGGTCCGGACGGCCAGCTTGGTGATCACCCAGTCGCGGCTGCGGTTCTGCTCCATGCCGGCGTCGACGATCGTCACCGGCTGCCCGGTCTCCCGCACCGTCACGGTGCGGTCGAGCAGTTCGGACAGGACGAGCACCTCGCTGGGGCGCCGCTCGAAGCGCTTCATGTTCACGGTGCCTGAGGACAGCACGACCGCATCCGGCTCGATGCGGGTGACCCGCCCCATGGGGACGAAGATCCGGTGCCGGTGCTGCAGCTCCACCACAAGACCGAGCACGCGCGGCGGCTGGCGGTCGATGCGCATCGCGGTGACGGCCTCACGGACCCGGCCGAGTTGGTCGCCGTTGGGGTCGAAGACACGGATGCCGGACAGCCGCGCGATGAACACACGCGCCGTCGAGCTCATGCCTCTGCCCCAATGAAACCCACGCCTGCAGGCTAGTCGCAGCGCCTCGTCCGGTCGGGGAGGACGGTGTGAAACCACCGACACCGGCTGGCGTCGGCGCGGCCCGCTGGGCATGCTGCGGGGCATGACAGAGACGCTCCGCCCCCGCCGATCCTGCCTCGCCGTCCCGGGCAGCAACCCGCGCTTCCTCGAGAAGGCCAAGGGGTTGCCGGCCGACCAGGTGTTCCTCGATCTCGAGGACGCCTGCGCTCCGCTGGTGAAGCCCGAGGCGCGCAAGAACGTCGTCGCGGCGCTGAACGAGGGTGGCTGGGGAGGCAAGATCCGGGTCGTGCGCGTGAACGACTGGACGACGCACTGGACCTACCGCGACGTCGTCGAGGTCGTCGAGGGTGCCGGCCCCAACCTCGACTGCATCATGCTGCCGAAGGTGCAGAGCGCCGATCAGGTCGTGGCGCTGGACATCCTGCTAACCCAGATCGAGAAGACGATGGGCTTCGAGGTCGGGCGCATCGGCATCGAGGCGCAGATCGAGAACGCGCAGGGGCTCATCGCCGTCGACGCGATCGCGAAGGCCAGCCCGCGCGTGGAGACGATCATCTTCGGCCCCGCGGACTTCATGGCCTCGATCAACATGAAGTCACTCGTGGTGGGTGAGCAGCCGCCGGGCTATGACGTCGGCGACGCGTACCACCACATCCTCATGTCGATCCTCATGGCGGCGCGGGCCAACAACAAGCAGGCCATCGACGGCCCCTACCTGCAGATCCGCGACCCGGACGGCTTCCGGCGCGTGGCGTCCCGCTCGGCCGCTCTGGGCTTCGACGGCAAGTGGGTGCTGCACCCGGACCAGGTCGGCATCGCCAACGAGGTGTACGCGCCGTCGCAGGAGGACTACGACCACGCCGAGCTCATCCTCGACGCGTACGAGTACTACACGTCCGAGGCGGGCGGCGCGAAGGGCTCGGCCATGCTCGGCGCCGAGAAGCTCGACGAGGCGTCGCGCAAGATGGCGCGCGTGCTCTCCGGCAAGGGGCGCGCGGCGGGCATGCAGCGCACCGGGACTTTCACGCCGCCGGAGAGCTGAGCGCTCCACCTGACGCGAACGGCCGGTCACCGCAAATGGGGTGACC
>JAVHVL010000357.1:0-7383 GCA_032160565.1 Pseudonocardiales bacterium
AGCTTCGCCGTGCGAGCTGCCACGGTGACGCCGTACCTGCTCGGCGCAGCGATCAGCCTCGTGCTGATGGGGCTGCACGTCTGGCCGAGCGAGCGGGTGATCGCGCGGGTGCAGGAGAACCTGGATCGCGACGGCGGGCGTTCCGAACTCGCCACTGCATTGCGCGGCGGGTGAGGGGATCACGCCGAGCAGCGCGCCGTCTTCGCGCTGCTCGGCGACGGAGACTCAGTCGGCGAACGACTTGCCGGTCTCCAGCAGCGTCTTGAGGTCGCTGAGCACCCATGCGTGGCCGCCACCGGCGCCGTGCTCCTCCAGCGCGCCCCCGACGATCAGCGCCAGCGTCGGCGCGCCCGCGAGTTCGTGGGTGAGGGTCAGGGCGCACAGGCCGTCGCCGACGTCCTTGATCTCGTACGTGACCCGGGTGGTCCCCTCCGCCGCGATCTGCGGATCCATCAGCATGTGGAACGTGTGCACCAAGCGGTGCGGCGGATCAGCCTCGAGCACCTCGCCCTCGATCACGACCTCGGGGAGCTCGTTGCCCTTGGCCGCCGCGGCGGCCCGGAACCCCTCGGTCGCTCGGACGCGGTACGCGCCGCCCGGGCGCAGGTCGTAGTCGACGTAGCCGGTGTAGCCGTAGCGGGCGGTCCATTCGGGTTTGGTGATCGCGTCCCAGATCGCCTGCGGCGTCGTCTTGATGTAGACGCGGTACACCTGCGTGGTCACCATAGTGTCCGTCGTACTCGTCATGCCTGCTCCTCCAGTTCGGTCTTGAGATCCACCAGCGCCGAAACCTGGCGCTCGGTGTACTTGTCGATCCAGCGGTCGTGGATCAACCGGATGGGGACCGGGTTCAGAAAGTGCAGCTTCTCCCGCCCCGACTTCCGCGCGACGACGAGGCCGGCGTCCGCCAGCACCCGCAGGTGCTTCATGACGCCGAAGCGGGTCATCTCCAGCTCCGACTCGAGTTCGGTCAGCGTCCGCCCGTCGCGAACGAACAGCCGGTCGAGCAGGAAGCGCCGGGTGGGGTCGGCAAGTGCCTTGAACACCCGGTCGTCGTCGCTCACGCCCCGAAAATAGGTGACCAAATAGTCACATGTCAAGAGCGGCTAGCTACGGCGCGCCGCGAGGTAGCCGGCGAAGCGCGCGTCGACCTCCTCGCCGGTCAACCCGAAGTCGGCGAGCGTGTACTGGTGCGACGGGCGGCGCTCCCCGGAACGGCTCGCGGCATGCACGGCGGCCATCGCCGTCCGCGTCTGGTCGGTCAGAGGCAGCCCGAAGTGGCGGTAGATGCCCTCGACGGTTGCGATCGGGTCGGCCACGAACTCCTCGTACTGCACGTCGCGGAACTGCGCCGGGTCGTACTTCCCGCGCGCGGCCAGGAAGCTCTCCGCGCCGCGGCCCCACAGCTCGAGCTGGTCGCGGCCGATCACCTCGCGGCCGAACAGGTCGGACTGCCCTTCGGTGGCGTGCGCGCTCAGGCTGCTGCTCGATGCGATGACCGTGCGCGGGTCGCGGTGCGTCTGCACGATCAGCGCGTCGGGATAGGCGGCGAAGAGGGCATCGAGGGCGAACAGGTGGCTCGGGTTCTTGAGCACCCAGCGGCGGCCCGGCTCGTTCAACCCGATCAGCTGCAGGTTGCGGCGGTGCCGCGCGTAGGCCGGTGTCCAGTCCTGCTCACGCAGCCACGCCGAGTACGTCGGCAGGTGGGCGAGGCTCTCGTAGGCGATGGACAGCATCGACTGCCGCAGCAGCTGCCAGCACTCCTCCACCATGTCCGCGGACATGTAGTGCACGCCCATGAACTCCGGGTTCTCGACGTGGTGCTTCTCGAATGCGCTCTGCAGGTGCTGGAACAGCGGGTTGTCCGCCCACGTCTCACGCGGCGGCCGGGGCTGCGGCACCTGGGTCAGCCACATCTCCAGCCCTTGATGGGCCGGGTCCTCGCACAGCAGGCGGTGCAGCGCGGTGGTGCCGGTGCGAGGCAGGCCGGTGACGAAGATCGGCCGCTCGACGAGCACGGCGGCGTGCTGCGGGTGCTGCTTCCAGGCCGCCTCGCTGAGGGCCCGCGCGGCGAGCGCGTCACGGAGTCCGGCGCGGCTCACCTTGTTGCCCCACGGCGTCAGCTGGGCATCGTCGTGGTACGACTCGAGCAGGATGTCGAGCCCCGCGCGGTAGTCGTCTACGCCGAAGTCGTCGAGGCCGGTGATCTTCGTGGCGGCGGCATGCAACTCCTCGGCGCTGCCGATGTCCGCGCGCCCGGCTTTCGGGGTGGCGGTCATCAGTGGTGGAACTCGCCGCAGTTGACGTCCAGGCAGTGGCCGGTTATCGCGCGCGCCAGGTCCGAGGCCATGAAGACGACGGCGTCGGCGATCTGGTCCGGTTCGGGGAGCCGGCGCAGGTCCATGTTCGCGGCCGTCTCGTCGTAGATCGCCTGCTGGTCCACGCCGCGCCTCTTGCCGAGGTAGGTGAAGTAGTTCATCAGTGTGTCCGCCCAGATGTAGCCGGGTGCCACGGAGTTGACGCGAACGCCCCTTGGGCCGAATTCGGTGGCGAGCGCCTGCGCAAGGGCGAGCAGCGCGGACTTGGCCATCTTGTAGGCGCCATAGGGCTGGCTGGAATGGCGCAGCACGGACGAGTTGATCATCACGATGTTGCCCTGCGACTCCACGAGGTAGGGCAGGAACATCCGGCTCAGCCGCAGCGCGCCGAGCACGTTCGTCTCGAAGCCGGCCCGGGTCTGCTCGAAGTCGACCGTCGCCAGATCGCCCAGCGGCGGCACGGCGAACGCGTTGTTGATCAGGGCATCGACCCGGCCGTACTCCGCGAGGCTGCGGTCGACGAGGTTCTGTGCCGACGCGTCGTCGTTGACGTCGGTACCGACGGTGATCGCCTTGCGCCCCAGCGCCTGCACCTCGTCCGCGACCTCGGCGAGCCGCGATTCGGTGCGGGCGGCAAGCACGAGATCGGCACCCTGCTTCGCCGACTGCAGCGCGATCGAGCGGCCGAGCCCGGGCCCGATCCCCGCGACGATGACAACCTTGTTCTCGAGCAGCATGTGCCTCACCCCAGCATCCGGGCCGCCACGGCGGCCTGCCGTGCGGCGATCCGCGCACGCCACTCGTCCGGCGTCACGCAGGCATCGTCGTGGAAGTCGAGCCGATTGGGCAGCTCGTCGAACGTGACCACCTCGACCTCGGGGCCGTCGGCGGCGGTGAACTCGCGGGAGGTGCGCTGCCACCGGATCTGCAGATAGCCACGACGGTGCCCGGTGGTCTCCAGCCAGTTCGCGAGGCCAGGGTCGCGCTCGCAGACGACGAAGCGGATCTTGCCGTCCGGGTTGTGCCGGGCCTGGTCGGCGGTGAGGCTCGTCTGGTGGTTGACGAAGTCCATCGAGACGTACCACATCGTGCCGAGCTGGAAGCCCTGGTACGGAGCGTCCGACGCGGGGACCGTGACGATCAGCGCCTGGTCGTCGGCGAGGTCGTAGTGGCCGGCGGAGGAGTACTGCGTCGCGAGGCCGCCGGGCGTGAGCCGCGGTTGCGTCATCGTGTTGACCGGCAGCTTGAGGTAGAACCACTCCGGGAACTGCAGGAACGTCTTCAGCTGCGACACCAGCCCTTTGCCGGCCGCGGCATAGCGCTTCTCGAGGAGCTCCTTCGTGAGCGGCGGGGGCGCGGCGCCGATGCGGTCCACGCGCTGGATCCGGATCGAGCCGGGCTGCGCGCCCCAGTCGCTGAAGACCTCGCGCACGAGCAGCATCGCCGCGCGCGGGCCGAGGACGAAGTAGTTTCGACCGGCGCCTTCTCTGGCCGGGCCGAACCGCAGCTCGAAGGTGCCGTCCGCCGCGATCTCGATGTCCCGGTCGTCGAAGGCTGCGAGGCTGTCCGGCACGTCGGCCGGGGTGTAGTCGCCGTTGAGGATCTGGAAGCTGACGTCGGCGGTCGTGCCGCGGCGCCCGCTGACGACGTACTCGGCGTCGCCGCGGATCCGCGCGCTGAAGTACAGCGTGTCCGGGTTGTCGAGGCCGACCTTCGTGTACGGCGTGGCGGAGCGGACGAAGAACGGGAAGTCCCGCTCGTGCGCGAACGCCGACTGCACCGCGGCGCGGATGCTGCCCGCGAGATACTCGTAACCCTCGAGCAGGTCCTGCTCGGTCCGAACGTGGGGCGCCTCGGCGATGACCTTTTCGGCCTCGAGGATGGCTTCGGCGAGGGGCTGGGTCAGCACGGGCAGGGTCTCCTGTCGGACGTCGAACTCGTCCTGGTACAAATATGAACCGATGAGGTACATTTCATTTCCCGGCAGACTAGAACGTGTTCTAGGCTGTGGTCAATGACCTCCGCCCGACGTTCCCCGCCGACCCAGCGCGTCGTCTCGCTGCTGGATCACTTCGCGGCGCACCCCGGCGGCCGGTTCGGCCTGTCCGAGCTGGCCCGCGAGCTGGACATCAGCAAGCCCACCTGCCTGGGCATCGTCACCACGCTTGTGGAGAGCGGCCACCTGGTCTGCGATCCGCGTAGCAAGACCTACGCGCTGGGGCCTGCCCTCATCCCCGTCGGGCGGCTCGCGCAGGCCAACTTCGCCGCCGCCGACGTCGCCGATCGACTGCTGGGCCAGCTCAGCGAGCGTTACGGCGCGGCGTGCACCGCATCGGCAGTCGTCGGCGATCGGATCGTCGTGCTGGCCAGCACCGTCCCCGGGGCGCGCCGGCCCGCCGTCCCGGTGGGGCAGCGGTATCCGTTCGTGCCGCCGGTCGGGCTGATGTACGTCCTCTGGCACACCGACGCGGCGTTCGATCGGTGGCTGGCCAAGCCCCCGACGCTGCCGGTGCGGCTGGACCACGCTCACCTGCGCACGGTCGTCCGGGAGTGCCGCAGCCGCGGCTACCTCGTCGAGGGGCTCACCGAGACCGGGCAGCGGCTGCACCGCCCGATGGCCGGCGTCGCCGCGTACGACCTGCCGGATGAGGTGCGCGCGCTCGTCGGTGAGCTGGTGACGAACCTCGGCGAGCGCGTCTATCTGGGCGCGGACCTGACCGCACGGGGCAGGCATCCGGTGAGCGTGCTGGCCGCCCCGACCTATGACGCGGACGGCAGCCAGGAGCTGGTCCTTACGCTGTACGTCGGATCCGCGATTACCGGCGCGGAGATCTCCAGGCGCGGCGCGGCGCTCGTCGCTGTCGCCGACGCCGTCACGACCGAGGTCAGCGGGCACCGTCCCGAACGAAAGGGCACCACATGACTGCAACCTACGAGCTGACGCACCTTGATCTGCTCGAGGCCGAGGCCGTGCACGTCTTCCGCGAGGTCGCCGCGACCACCGAACGTCCGGCGCTGCTCTTCTCCGGTGGTAAGGACTCGGTCGTCATGCTGCATGTGGCGGCGAAGGCATTCTGGCCGGCACCGGTGCCCTTCCCGGTGATGCACATCGACACCGGCGAGAACTTCGACGAGGTCATCGAGTTCCGCGACCGAACCGTCGAGCGACTCGGGCTGCAGCTCATCGTGAGCAGTGTCCAGGACGACATCGACGCCGGCCGGGTCGTTGAGGAGGCCGGTCCTCGGGCCAGCCGCAACCGGCTGCAGACCACGTCGCTGCTGCGCGGGATCACCGAGAACGGCTTCGGCGCGGTCTTCGGCGGGGCGCGCCGCGACGAGGAGAAGGCACGCGCCAAGGAGCGGGTGTTCAGCTTCCGCGACGAGTGGGGGCAGTGGGATCCGCGCAACCAGCGCCCCGAGCTGTGGAGCCTGTACAACGGGCGGCACCGCAAGGGCGAGCACATCCGAGTCTTCCCGCTCTCCAACTGGACCGAGCTGGACATCTGGTCCTACATCCGGGACGAACGGATCGAACTGCCGCCGCTGTACTACGCGCACCGGCGCGAGGTGGTCGAGCGCGACGGCATGCTGCTCGCCAACACCCGCTTCCTGACCCTGCTGGACGGCGAGAAGACGTTCGAGGCGATGGTCCGCTTCCGCACCGTCGGCGACGCCACCTGCACCGGCTGCGTCGAGTCGACGGCGGACAGCCCGGAGGCCGTCGTCGCCGAGGTGGCCGCCGCCCGGATCACCGAACGCGGCGCGACGCGAGCCGACGACCGCATCTCCGAAGCCGGCATGGAAGACCGCAAGAAGGAGGGCTACTTCTGATGGCGGAGCTTCTGCGAATTGCTACGGCCGGCAGCGTGGACGACGGCAAGTCGACGCTCATCGGCCGGCTGCTGTACGACTCGAAGGCGATCTTCGAGGACCAGCTGTCCGCGGTGGAGCAGACCAGCCGGGCGCGCGGCTCGGAGGCGCCGGACCTGTCGCTGCTCACCGACGGCCTGCGCGCCGAGCGCGAGCAGGGCATCACGATCGATGTGGCGTACCGCTACTTCGCCACGCCGCGGCGCAAGTTCATCATCGCCGACACACCAGGGCACATTCAGTACACGCGCAACATGGTCACCGGCGCCTCCACCGCCGACGTCGCATTGATCCTCATCGACGCGCGCAACGGCGTGCTAGAGCAGTCGCGGCGGCACGCGTTCCTGGCCAGCCTGCTCGGCATCCCGCACCTGATGATCTGCATCAACAAGATGGATCTCGTCGACTTCTCCGCCGAGCGGTTCGAGGAGATCCGCGAGGACTTCCGCCGTTTCGCGATGAAGCTGGAGGTTGCCGATCTGTCGTTCGTCCCCATCTCCGCGCTCGGCGGCGACAACGTCGTGCAGCGCAGCGCGGCGATGCCCTGGTACGAGGGGCCGTCACTGCTGCACCAATTGGAGGAGCTGTACGTCGCGTCCGACCGCAACCTGATCGACGCGCGCTTTCCTGTGCAGTACGTCATCCGGCCACAGCAGGCTAGCAACGAGGAGCTGCACGACTTCCGCGGCTACGCCGGCACGATCGCCGGCGGCGTGTTCAAGCCGGGCGACGAGGTCACGGTGCTGCCGTCCGGGTTCACCACGTCCGTCGCCGCGGTGTGGGGGCCGGGTGGCAAGCCGATCGAGGAGGCGTTCGCCGGGCAGGCAGTCACGATGCAGCTGACCGATCAGATCGACATCTCCCGCGGCGACCTGATCTGCCGGCCGGCGAACCGTCCGCACACCGGTCAGGACATCGACGCGATGGTGTGTTGGATGAGCGGTGACGCCACCCTCTCCCCCGGCGGTCGCTACGTCATCCAGCACACGACGCGCTCCACCAAGGCGGTCGTGAAGCAGCTGGACTACCGGCTGGACGTCAACACGTTGCACCGCGACGAGACCGCGGATTCCCTGTCGCTGAACGAGATCGGCCGCATCCAGCTGCGCACCCAGCAACCTCTGCAGTTCGACCCGTACCGCCGCAACCGCGAGACGGGCAGCTTCATCCTGATCGACGAGGCGACGAACGCCAC
>JAVHVL010000064.1:0-2516 GCA_032160565.1 Pseudonocardiales bacterium
GCGGGAGCGGCTGGTCGCCGGCGGCATCACGGCACCGTGGGCACACCAGGTGACGGCGGCCGAGGCTGCGTACGGCGGGCAATCCGTGGTGATCTCGACCGGTACCGCGTCAGGCAAGTCGCTGGCCTACCAGCTGCCTGCCCTGACCGAGCTGCTCGGCGACGACCGGGCCCGGGTGCTCTACGTGTCGCCGACGAAGGCGCTGGCGGGCGACCAGCTGCGCTCGCTGGCCGAGCTGCGGCTGCCCGGCCTGCGGGCGGCGACGTTCGACGGGGACACGCCTCGCGACGAGCGCGACTGGGTCCGGGCACACGCCAACTGGGTGCTGACCAACCCGGACATGTTGCATCGCGGGTTCTTGCCGGCGCACGGGCGCTGGGCGCCGTTCTTCCGCCGGCTGCGCTACGTCGTGATCGACGAGTGCCATTCCTACCGCGGGCTGTTCGGTTCGCACGTCGCGCAGATCCTGCGGCGGCTGCGGCGGGTCTGCGCGACATACGGTTCGGCGCCGACGTTCGTGCTCGCCTCGGCGACGGTGTCCGCACCGGCCGAGTCCGCCACCCGGCTGGTCGGGCTGCCGGTGACTGCCGTAACCGAGGACGCGTCGCCCCGCGGCGCCACGACCTTCGCGCTGTGGGAGCCGCCACTGACCGCGCTGCGCGGGGAGAACGACGCGCCGGTACGGCGCGCGGCGGGCGCCGAGGCCGGGCGGCTGCTCGCCGACCTCGTGGTGGAGGGCGCTCGGACGCTCACCTTCGTACGCTCCCGCCGGGGCGCTGAGCAGACGGCGCTGACCGCGCAGCGCCACCTCGCCGAGGCGGGGCTGGGCGAGTTGTCTCGGCGTGTCGCGGCGTACCGCGCCGGCTACCTGCCGGAGGAGCGGCGGGCCCTGGAGGCCGCGCTGTCCTCGGGGGAGCTGCTCGGAGTCGCGGCGACGAACGCACTCGAGCTGGGGCTGGATGTGAGCGGCCTGGACGCCGTGGTGCTCGCCGGTTTCCCGGGCACGCTGGCCTCGCTGTGGCAGCAGGCGGGGCGGGCCGGGCGGTCGGGGTCGGCGTCGCTTGTGGTGTTCGTGGCGCGCGACGACCCGCTGGACACCTACCTCGTGCACCACCCCGAGGCGGTGTTCGGCCGGCCGATCGAGGCGACGGTGTTCGACCCGACGAACCCCTACGTGCTGGGGCCGCAGCTGTGCTGCGCAGCGGCGGAGCTGCCCTTGCGCCCCGCCGACGTGGAGCTGTTCGGCGGCGCCGCGGCAGGCGAAATGCTCGACGAGCTGGTGCGCGGCGGCATGCTGCGGCGGCGCCCGGCCGGCTGGTACTGGACGTCGCGCGAGCGGCCGTCCGCGGACATTCGTGGCACCGGCGACGGTCCGGTGTCGGTGGTGGAGGGCACGACCGGATCGCTGATCGGGACGGTGGACGGCGGCGCCGCGCACTCCACCGTGCACGCCGGCGCCGTGTACCTGCACCAGGGGCGCTCGTTCGTCGTCGACAGCCTCGACCTGGACCGCAACGTCGCGCTGGTGCACGCCGAGTCGCCGGACTGGTCCACCACCGCCCGCGACGTCACCGACATCGCCGTGGTGTCGACCGCGACCTCGCGTACCCACGGCGTGGTGACGGTGAACTTCGGGACCGTCGACGTGACGAACCAGGTGGTCAGCTACCTGCGGCGCCGCATCAGTAGCGGCGAGCTGCTGGACGAGAACCCGCTGGACCTCCCGCCGCGCGAGCTGCGTACTCGCGCAGTCTGGTACACCCTGACCCAGGACGCCCTCTGCGAGATCGGGCTGGAGTTCACCGACGTCCCCGGCGCGGCACATGCCGCCGAACACGCGGCGATCGGGCTGCTGCCGCTGTTCGCCACCTGCGACCGGTGGGACATCGGCGGGGTCTCCACCGCGCTGCACCCCGACACGGGCATGCCGACCGTCTTCGTCTACGACGGGCACGCCGGCGGTGCCGGCTTCGCCGAGCGTGGGTACGCGGCGTTGGCGGAGTGGCTGGCGGCCACCCGCGACGCGATCGCGGCCTGCGAGTGCGTGGCCGGGTGCCCGTCGTGCGTGCAGTCGCCGAAGTGTGGCAACGGCAACGAGCCCCTGGACAAGCCCGGAGCCGTGCGGCTGCTCGACCTCGTTCTCGCTCAGCTCGGCTGACGGCACGGCTACGGCGCCAGCGCCGGCTCCGACTCCGGCCCCGACTCCGACTCCGGCCCCGACTCCGGCTCCGACTCCGGCTCCGACTCCGGCTCCAGCTCCAGCTCCGGGGAGCCGGGCGGCCCGGGCACTCGCGACGACCTGCCGTGCGCCGAGCAGCGGGAGGCGGACCTCCAGCCGGACCCTGACCACCACCGTGCCGCTGCGGCCGGTGCCGTCCAGCGTCGGTGCGCAGCCCTGGATAGCGGCCGCATTGGCGGAGGCGATGCTGCGCGCCGCGGCGCAGACATCGGCGGCGACGCCGATCTGCCCGGCCGCCGCGAGCGCCGACAGGTCCGCGGCGGACTCGGCGCGGTGC
>JAVHVL010000360.1:0-7097 GCA_032160565.1 Pseudonocardiales bacterium
AGCGCGCTTCGGCTGGTGCATCTGATGGCTGCCCGGCTGTGGGTCTTGGAGCCGGGGATGCGGCTCTGGCAGCTGCCGCTGCTCTTGGATGACGAGCTCGCGCGTTCGAATGCTGCTGCGGGGCCGGGCTGAGCGATCGGCGCCCGGCCAGGACGAGCCGGTCGTACTCGCGCTCGCTCGCACGCGCTGACCACTCGACCCTGAAGCGCAGCGGCAGCGTCGGTACGGTCGACGCATGACCGAGCGCGCGCACGGATTCGACACGCTGGCGATTCACGCCGGCCAGGAGCCCGACCTGCTCACCGGGTCGGTGACGGTGCCGATCTTCCAGACGTCGACGTACAAGCAGGACGGCGTGGGCGGCCTGCGGGGCGGGTACGAGTACAGCCGCAGCGCGAATCCGACCCGTACCGCGCTCGAGGAGGCGCTGGCCGCGCTGGAAGGGGGCATGCGCGGGCTCGCGTTCGCCAGCGGCCTTGCTGCGGAGGACACCCTGCTGCGTACGGTCTGCCGCCCCGGTGACCACGTGATCCTGCCCGGTGACGCGTACGGCGGGACGTTCCGGCTGGTGGCCCGCGTGCTGACGAACTGGGGGCTGGAGTACACGCCCGCCCCGCTCGCCGACCTGGCTGCCGTGCGCGCGGCGGTGCGCGACAGCACGAAGGTGATCTGGTGCGAGACGCCGACCAACCCGCTGCTGGGCATCGCCGACATCGCCGCGCTGGCTGAGATCGCGCACGACGCCGGCGCGCGACTCGTTGTGGACAACACCTTCGCCTCGCCGTACCTGCAGCAGCCGCTGCCCCTGGGTGCGGACGTGGTGGTGCACTCCACCACGAAGTACCTCGGCGGTCACTCCGACGTGGTGGGCGGCGCGCTCGTCACCGGCGATGTCGAGCTCGGGCAGGAGCTCACCTTCCACCAGAACGCGATGGGTGCGATCGCCGGCCCGTTCGACGCGTGGCTGGTGCTGCGCGGCATCAAGACGCTCGGCGTGCGGATGGACCGGCACTGCGCGAACGCAGAACGGATCGTCGACTTCCTCACCACCCACCCCGCCGTCGACAAGGTGCTCTACCCCGGGCTGCCGGAGCACCCTGGTCACGACATCGCGGCGCGGCAGATGAGCGCCTTCGGTGGCATGGTGTCCTTCACCCTGCGCGACGGGGAGGAGGCGGCGCTGAAGGTGTGCGAGCTGGTGCGGCTCTTCACGCTGGGGGAGTCGCTGGGCGGCGTCGAGTCGCTCATCGAGCACCCCGGGCGGATGACGCACGCCAGCGTCACGGGCTCGCCACTGGAGGTGCCGGCCGATCTCGTCCGCCTGTCCGTCGGCATCGAGAACGTCGAGGATCTGGTGGCCGACCTCGCTGCCGCGCTGAGCTGACGTATTGAGCTAAGACCTTGAGCTGACGCGAGCACGGCGACGCCACGCGACGGGGGATAGCGTCATCGTCATGGGATGCCGGGCGAGCGCCATCTGGGACGAGGGGTACCTCGCCTACGACTTCGGCGATCACCCGATGAACCCCGTACGGCTGGAGCTCACGATCCGCATGGCGCGTGGCCTCGGCGTGCTGGAGCGCCTCGAAGTCCTGCCGCCGGAGCTGGCCGACGACGCCACGCTGCTCACGGCACACGAGGCCGACTACCTCGCCGCGGTCCGTACGGCGAGCGAGGACCCGACGTTCAGCGGCTACGGCCTCGGCACCGACGACGATCCGGTGTTCCCCGGCATGTACGACGCGTCGGCGCTGATCGCCGGCGGTTCCGTGGTGGCGGCGCGGCTGGTGTGGGGCGGGCACGTCGAGCACGCCGAGAACATCGCCGGCGGGCTGCACCACGCGATGCCCGGCCACGCGTCCGGGTTCTGCGTCTTCAACGACGTCGTGCTCGCGATCCGGGCGATGCTCGCCGCCGGTGCGCGCAAGGTGGCCTACGTCGACATCGACGTGCACCACGGCGACGGCGTGCAGGCCGCGTTCTACGACGACCCCCGCGTGCTGACGATCAGCCTGCACCAGGACCCGCGCACGCTGTTCCCAGGAACGGGGCTCCCGACCGAGATCGGCCGCGGCGCCGCGGAGGGGACGTCGGTCAACGTCGCGCTCCCGCCGGGCACCGACGACGGCGGCTGGCTGCGCGCGTTCCGTGCCGTCGCGCCCGGCGCGGTGCGGGCGTTCGGGCCGGATGTGCTGGTGACCCAGTGCGGCTGTGACACCCACCACGAGGATCCGCTGGCCAATCTCGAGCTGTCGATCGAGGGGCAGCGCGCGGCGATCGGCGAGCTGCACGCGCTCGCGCACGAGGCCAGCGGCGGCAAGTGGCTGGCATTCGGTGGCGGCGGGTACGGCGTCATCCGCTGCGTCCCTCGCACGTGGACGCACCTGCTGGCCGAGGCGTCCGGCGAACCCATCGCCCTCGACACGGCGGTTCCGGAGGAGTGGACGCGCTACCTGCGCGAGCGCGGCGTGCGCGGCGAGCTGCCGCGGACCATGGGGGAGGGGCGCGCCCTCCACGTCGAGCCGTGGGCCCCGGGCGGGGACAGCTGGCTGGACCGCTCGATCGGGGCGACGCGACGCGCGGCGTTCCCGCTTCTCGGGCTCGATCCGGACGATCCCCGTGACTGAGTCGGCGGACACGGAGCCCGACACCGAGCCGGATAAGGAGCCCGACGCGGAGCCGGACAGAGATCCGCACGCGCCACCGCACTGGGAGGCCGATGTCGTCGTCGCCGACGGCGGCACGGTGCACCTGCGGCCGATGCGCCCGTCCGACGCGGAGGCGCTGGTGGCCTTCCACGGTGGCCTCTCCTCGCGCACCCGCTACCTGCGCTACTTCTCCGCCTACCCGCGCATCCCCGAGCGGGACCTGTACCGCTTCACCCACGTCGACCACCACGACCGCGTCGCGCTGGTGGCCGAACTGGGCGGCGAGATCATCGCAGTCGGCCGGTACGAGCGCACGCCGGACACCGACGAGGCGGAGGTGGCCTTCGTGGTCGCCGACGCGCACCAGGGCCGCGGCATCGGCTCCGTGCTGCTGGAGCACCTGGCCGCAGCCGGGCGCGAGCGCGGCATCAAGCGGTTCCACGCGGTGGTGCTGGCGGAGAACACCGCGATGATCCGCGTGTTCCGCGACGCGGGGTACGAGACGACGCGGCACTTGGAGTACGGCGAGGTCACCCTCGAGTTCGCCATCGACGAGACGGCGCTGACCGAGGCGGTGATGCGCGAGCGCGAGCAGCGGGCCGAGGCGCGCTCCATCCAGCGGCTGCTGTTCCCGTCGTCGGTGGCCGTCGTCGGCGCCAGCAGCGACGAGGGCAAGATCGGCAACGCCGTCTTCGGCAACCTGCTGCGGATGGGGTTCAACGGACCGCTGTACCCGGTGAACCCGGACGCCAAGCACGTCGGCGGGGTGCGTGCCTACCCCTCCGTCGTCGACGTGCCCGACGACGTGGACCTCGTGGTCGTCGCCGTGCCCGCTGCCTCCGTGCCGGGCGTCGTGGAGCAGTGCGCGGCGCGTGGCGTGCGGGGCCTCGTCGTGATCTCCGGCGGCTTCGGTGAGCGCGGCAACGAGATCGAGCGTGAGCTGGGGCACCAGGCGCAGCGGGCGCTGGTCGCGTCCGCCCGCGCGCACGGCATGCGGGTGGTCGGGCCGAACTGCCTGGGCGTCGTCAACACCGACCCGGCGGTACGGCTGAACGCGTCCCTCGCCCCCCTGCCGCCACTCACCGGCCGGGCCGGCTTCTTCTGCCAGTCCGGTGCCCTCGGCGTGGCGGTGCTCGGCGAGGCGGCCCGCCGCGGGCTGGGCGTCTCCACGTTCGTGTCGGCCGGAAACCGCGCCGACGTCTCCGGCAACGACCTCCTGCAAGTACTGGGAGACCGATGACTCAACCGACATCGCGCTGCTCTATCTCGAGAGCTTCGGCAACCCGCGCAAGTTCGCCCGGCTGGCCCGCCGCCTCGGCCGGACGAAGCCGATCGTCGCGGTGAACAGCGCGGCCGGCGCGGTGGTGCCCGGCCTGGCATACACCTCCGTGCAGCTGCGCGAGGAGAGCGCGAAGGCGCTGTTCGAGGCCTCCGGCGTGATCCGCGTCGACACGCTCGGTGACCTCTTCGACGTCGCGCTCCTGCTGACCTCGCAGCCGCTGCCACCGGGGGACCGCGTCGCCGTGGTCGGCAACTCCACGGCGCTCGGCGTACTGGTCACGAATGCCTGCGCCGCGGAGGGGCTGCGTCTCGTCCGGCTGGAGGACGTCGGCGTGGAGGCCTCGCCGGACACGTTCCGGGGCGCGCTGACCGCGGCCGCGCAGGACCCGGACGTCGATGCGGTGGTCGTCGTGTTCGTGCCGCCGCTGCAACGCACCTCCGGTGAAGAGGTCGCGGCCGAGGTACGCGCGGCGGCCGCCGCCGCGGGGAAGCCGGTGCTGTCGACGTTCCTCGGCTTCGAAGGCGTCCCCGGCGCGCTCGCCGCACCCGGTGAATCCTCGCCGCCGCGGGGGTCAGTGCCGTCCTACCCGTCACCCGAGCGAGCGGTGCGCGCGCTGGCCCGGGCGGTGCGGTACGCGGCGTGGCGCCGGCGACCGCCGAGCACGGTGCCCGAACTGGACCGCCTCGACCTCACGGCTGCGCGCACGGTGGTCTCCTCCGCGCTCGCCGAGGCACCCGAGGGCGGCGCACTGGACCCGGACCGGGCCACCGCGCTGCTGGTCGCGCTCGGCATCGGGGCTCCGCGGGTCAGCCGCGCGCAGGGGGTCGAGGTGGAGCTGGCCCTGCACGAGGACCGCTCGTTCGGTGCCCTGGTGTCCTTCGGCGTGGGTGGCGTGGCCACCGACCTGCTCGGCGACCGCGCGTACGCCGCGGTGCCGCTGACCACCGCCGACGCCGAGGAGCTGATCACCGCTCCGCGCGCGGCGCCGCTGCTCACCGGCTACGGCGGCGCTCAGCCTGCGGATCTGCAGGCGCTCGCCGGGCTGGCGCTGCGGCTGTCCGCGCTGGGTGACGCGCTGCCGGAGATCGCCGAGTGCCGGCTCGCGGTGATCGCGGGTTCCCACGCCGCGCACGTCACGTCGGCCGCGGTCCGGGTGACGCCGCCGACGGCACGCGCGGACACCGGGCCGCGGCGGCTACGCGGGCTGTGAGGAGCGCCGTCATCACGCCACGTCCACGACAGCGAACGCGCGCACCGGGAACGTGCCGAACTCGGCGACCCGCGGGGGCACGGCGGTGAATCGGGCACCCCGCGACGGCAGCAGCTGCAAACCGGTGAGGTGCTCGACGACGGGGATCCCGGCCCGGAGCAGGACCGTGTGTGCCGGCCGCAGCAGGTCGGAGGTGTCGTCGATGTTGATCGCGTCGATGCCCACGAGCGCCGCCCTCCGCTCGACGAGCCACTCGGCTCCGTCGCGGGTGAGGAAGGCGGCCTCGAGGGCGTACTCGGGCGTTCCGAACAGCGCGTCGTCACCGCTGTGCAACAGCACGGCCGCGCCGGCCACGTCCAGCTCGCCGAGGGCCGTCGCGAGCAGCGCGGCGTCGGCCACCCGCTGCGTGACCAGCGGTACGACGAGGGCAGGCAGGTCGACGAGCCGCTCCAGCGGTAGCCCGGCAAGATCGATGCCGTCGCCGAAGCGGTGGTACGGCGCGTCCAGGTACGTGCCGGTGTTGCCGATCATCGAGATGACGTCCATAGCGAACTCGGTGCCCGGGCCGTAGACGGCTCGGGACGCCTCGCGGGTCAGATGCGGGGTCACCGTCGGCGCCGGGAGGCCGGGGTAGGTCACCATCCCCGCGCGCACGACGTGGTTGAGCTCGACGAACTGGCGGCGTGCGGTGGTCATAGGGGCCAGTCTGGCGAAGTCCGGCATTCAGGAGACGGGCTACCCCCTATCGTGCGGCCCGCGCCTCGGCGACGAAGGTGTCGAGATAGGCCGGCGGCGTCCAGTTGTAGCGGACGGCTAGGCCGTTCGTCGCGGGCAGGTTGCACGGGTTCTGCGCGACGGTGGCCGAGACCGGGGGGCAGCGCGGAGCCGTCCGGTGAAACGGCGTAGAACACGAGCGCCCTGCCGTCGGCGGTGCGGTAGAGCGGGCACGGGCTCGTTGTCCGGCTCGTCGACGCACCGTTCAGGCTCGCGACCAGCGCGGTGGCCTGCGCACCGGAGAGCACCGTCGAGACGGGCGTGCCGTTGCGCCCGATGACCGGGGCGCCGCCGGCCTGGGGGTAGGCGCAGATCTTGACCGCCCCCACCGGGCCGGCGAACAGCGCACCGCCACCACCGGATGCCGGCGGCGCGATCTGGGGCAGCGCGGCTGGACACGAGACGGCCGCAGCGGAGGCCCCGGTGTCGACGCTGTAGCCGCTGGAGCCCTGGGATCGGCTCGCCCCGGGTGCTGCCGGGCTGGCGGCAGCGCTACCGCCGGCCGCATTCCGGGACAGCGAGCTGCTCGATGACTTGTCGTTGCTGCTCGAGTTCAGCGCGAGCCCGCCGCCCACGCCGATGCCGGTGACCACGACGGCGATGGCGGCGACCGAGGTGTAGCGCACCCGCCGGTGCTGGCGCAGCTCATGCGCTCGGGCGATCACCTCGGCGGCGTTGACGCCGTCGCCCTCCCCCTCGCGCAGGGCGGCGCGCAGCTGGAACTCGTTCGGGCTCATGCCGATCCGCCTCGGGTCGCGGATGTCGCCTCGACCCGCAGCCGGGTCAGCGCGCGGGCGCAGGTGCTCTTCACCGTGCCCACCGGCATCCCCAGCGCGGCCGCGGTCTCCTGCTCGGACTGGTCGCAGTAGTAGCGCAGCACGACGACGGCCCGTTCCCGCGGGCTCAGCTCCCGCAGCATGCGGCGCAGCTCGTCGCGCTCGTCCGAGGCCCCGGTGCCGTCGGCGCCCGGCCGGTCCGGCAGCACTTCGGTGGGGCGCTCACCCCACCAGCGCCGGCGGGTGCTGTCGATGTGCGCGGTCACGAGCGCGCGGCGCGCATAGGCCAGCGGGGCGTCGATGCGGTCCCACTTGAGGTACACCTTCGTCAATACCGTCTGCACCAGATCCTCGCCGCGGTGGTGGTCGCCCGTGAGCAGGCGGGCAGCATGGAGCAGCGCCGCGCC
>JAVHVL010000085.1:0-4548 GCA_032160565.1 Pseudonocardiales bacterium
CACTACCCGCTGCTCACCGGCGTGCTCTCGGTGGTCATGGGCGACGGCGTCACGTTGGTGTCCAGCGCAGAGGAGACCGCGAAGGACGTCTACCGGGTGCTCACCACCGCCGGCTTACTGCGGCCGGACGACGCGCCGGAGCCGCAGCACGCGTTCCGGACCACCGGCCCGTCGGAGTCGTTCCTCCGGCTGAGCCATCGCTTCCTGGGGCCCGGCATCGCCGCCGTCGCCCCGGCGTACGGAGGAGTCCTGTGAAGCTCACGGTTCTGGGGTGTTCGGGCAGCGTGCCGGGTCCCGACTCCCCGGCCTCCGGCTATCTGCTCGAGGCCGAGGGCTACCGGCTCGTGCTCGACCTCGGCCACGGGGCGTTCGGCGCGCTGCAGCGTTACGTCGACCCCGCCGAGGTCGACGCGATCATCGTCACGCATCTGCACGCCGACCACTGCATCGACCTCACCGCCTACATCGTCGCCCTGCGCTACGGCGGCGCGCGGCACCGCGTCCGCGGCCCGGAGGAGCGCATCCCGCTCATCGGCCCGTCCGGCACCCGCGACCGGCTGGAGGCGGCGTACGACCCGTTCGCCCGCAAGCTCGGGCTGCACGAGCTGTTCGCGTTCTCCACGCCGGCCAGCGGCGAGCTCGGCCCGTTCGCGCTGTCCTTCGCGCCGATGAACCACCCGGTGCCCACCACGGCGGTGCGCCTCACCTGCGGCGACCGGACGCTGGTGTACTCCGGCGACACCGGGGAGTCCGACGCGCTGGTCTCCCTCGCGCACGGCGCCGACGTGCTGCTCTGCGAGGCATCGGTGGCCGCGGACGAGCCGTACGTCCCCGATCTGCACCTCACCGGGAAGCAGGCCGGGGAGCACGCCGATCGCGCCGGCGTGGACCGGCTGATCGTCACCCACGTGCCGCCGTGGAACTCGCGCCAGGAGGCTGCCGACGACGCCGCGGCGGCATTCCAGGGCCCCGTCGAGATCGCGCTGCCCATGGCCGAGTACTGGATCTGACGCCGCTGATCCAGCGACGCCGCTGATCCAGCGGCGCCGGTCACCCGGCCAGGAAGCTCAGCCGGACCTCCCGCTCGGGGTTGTCGACGTTGGTGTCGACGAGGCAGATCGACTGCCAGGTGCCCAGCTGCGGCTCCCCACCGAGCACGGGGACGGTGATCGACGGCGCGATCAGGGCGGGCAGCACGTGATCGCGGCCGTGCCCCGGCGAGCCATGGCGGTGGCGCCAGCGATCGTCGCGGGGCAGCAGATCGTCGAGCAGGCGCAGCAGGTCGGTGTCGCTGCCTGCGCCGGTCTCGAGGATCGCGATCCCCGCCGTGGCGTGGGGCACGAACACGTTGAGCAGGCCGTCCCCGGCCCGGCTGAGGAACCGCGCGCAGTCGTCGGTGAGGTCGTACACGCGAGGGCGGTCGCCGGTGCGCACCCGGATGGTTTCGCTCTGCATGAGGCCATCCTGCCCGCGCGCTTACGCGAGCGCTGGCCCCGGCCGCGGCGGGGCGCTAGGTTGCGCTGGCAGGGGGGCGAGACGTGAAGATCGCGGATGTCGTCGAGCTGCGAGTGCACGGCGTCTCCGGCACGCCCCCCGAGGAGCTGCTCGACCGGCCTCTGGTGCAGCGGGTTGCCGGTGACGCGACGGCCGGCTTCTACCGCCCCCGCCTGAGCGCGGAGCGCACCGACAGCGCGCCGCCCGGCGTCGAGGTTCCCGACGTACCGGGGCCGGAGCTGGAGGGCTACGTCTGGGGCGGGCTGACGTCCGGGGCGCCGTCGCGTGCGTTCTGGCTGTTGCTGCTGCCGTTCACGCTGGTCAACGTCGCGCCGCGGCTGCGGCCGGCCGACCCGGCTCCGGGCGACCCCGCCGCGGCCGCCCGTGCCGAGTTTCGGCTGCGGCTGCTGTGGTTCGTCTGCCGCCTGCTGGCGCTGACGCTGACCGTGGTGCTCGTGGTGGCCTTCGCCGGTATCGGTCTCGACCTGATCGGCTGGCAGTGCGATCCGGGTGCGGGGCGCTGTGCGAACGCGGCCCACGGCGGCGTCACGGCTTGGGTGCTTCGGCTGTCGACGGCGCATCGCCTCGCCTTCGGATCACTGCTGCCGCTGCTGGCGCTGGCCGCGCTGTGGTGGATCAGCCATCGCGCGTCGCGCCGCTACGAGCGCGTGGACGTGGATCTCACCGCCGCGGACGCCACCGTTGCGCCTATGTGGAACGCGGTCGACCGGGTGGATGCCGTCGAGGTGGGGCTGCGGTCGCGCTGGATGTGGGACAACGACGAGCCGGTGCGCCGGCTGCGCGGCGTCCACATCCAGGCCGGCATCGCGACGGTCCTGGCCCTGCTGTCGGCGGTGCTCACCGCGCCGTGGCAGTGGCTCGACGGTGCCGTTGCCGTAGCGGTGGCCGGCTATGCGGTGGTGGCGTTGTGGCTGCGCTCGTTCACCAGCCATCGCCTCCTGCCCGGTTGGCGCACGGCGAGCCTGGTCGTCTGGTGCGTGCTCGGCGCGGCGACGGTCGCGACGGCGGTGTGGCTGCTGGCGAGCCATCGACCGCTTGGCCGCCACCATCCGTCCGGCGGCCTGCCGCGTTACGGCGACACCCTGCTGTGGCTGCTGTTCGTCGAGCTGCTGCTCGTCGCTGCGCTGTTCGTCATCGTCCTGCGGGCTCGGGCTCGGGCTCGGGCCGCGGCGGGCCCGGGCGCCGTTGCGGCCGGCGTTGTGGGGGAGCCGGGTCCGTCGACCGCGCTCGGTGGCCTGGGCAGCGTGGTGCTCGCCCTGATGGGCGTGTTCCTGGCGTCGGCGTTCACGGCCGGCACGTACCTCTACGCCGCGACGTGGCTGAGCACCGGTTCGCTGAAGCCGGGGCTGAGCGAGGTGTCCGCAGTCTCCCGGCGCTTCCGCGTGCCTGAGGCGGTGAGCGACGCGGCGCTGGCCTTCGTCGTGGCGGTGGCCGTGCTGGTGGTCGCTTCGCTGGCTGTCGGGGTGTGGGCCGCGTGGTCCTACCGCCGGGTGACGCCGTCGACGCCACCGATCGCGCCCGGCGCGTTCGAGAGCGACTACGCCGACCTGCCCGGCCCACCCGATCCGGCCCGTCGCAAGGCGGTGCTGCATGCCCTGTGGATCGGCCGCATCGTCGATCTCGCGGCCCCGCTGCTCGGTTGGCTGACGGTCGTCGGTGCCGTGATCACCTTTGCCTTCGGCGCGAGCCTGTTCTCCGAGCACGTGCTCGGGGCACGGCGGGCGGCGCGCTGGCTGATCAATGCGGCCGACCCGCGGCATCCGGATCGCTACCGCGGCGTGTTCTCGCCGGCGTACCTGCAGGGTCTCGGCGCCTGTCTGGTGATCCTTTTCCTGCTGCTGCTGGTCGCTCTGGGTGCGGCGGCGTTCCGGGTCGGTCCGACGCGGCGGTCGGTGGGGATCCTGTGGGATCTGGCCTCGTTCTGGCCGCGGCTGGCCCACCCCCTCGCCGCGCCGTGCTACGCCGAGCGGACCGTGCCGGATCTGCTCACCCGCATCCGCTGGTACACCGGGCAGCAGCGCGGTGTGGTGATCGCCGGGCACAGCCAGGGGTCCGTCATCAGCGCAGCCGTCGTCATGCAGCTGCACACCGACGACGAGCTGGCGCCGGGCTCCGGCACGTTGCCGCGTGTCGGGCTGTTGACGTTCGGCTGCGTGCTGCGTCGCCTGTACGGACGGTTCTTCCCCGCCTACTTCGGCGCGGCGGCGATGGCGGAGGTCCGTACTGCACTGCTGCAGCCCGACGGGGGTCAACGCTGGCGCAACCTCTGGCGCTACAGCGACTATCTCGGTGGCCCGGTGACCACGGGACCGCCGCCGGCCGCGCAACCGGTTTGGCAGCCGACCGGTCCGGACCCCGACCCGGTCGGGCCGGGCTGCCTGCGTCTGGACCTGCACCTGGTCGATCCCGTGTACGCGAAGCCGCCAGGCGACACCGTCGATCCGTTGCCGCTGCGCCACTCTGCCTACTGGACGGTGCCGGAGTTCCAGCACGCCGTCGTGCGGGTCGCGCACCTCATCTGACCAGCGCTTTGATCAGGGCCACGAGCGGTTGGTTCGCGTTACGTCGGCCTGGTCTGCTCCGTCATAGTCGTGACGGCGACGATCAGGGTGGCCCGGCAACACGACGCCGTCCGGGCGTTCTTCGATGCGCTCGCGGCGGCGATTTCGGTGCGCTCGTCGCGCTACTGGACCCGAACGTAGAGCTGAATCGCGTCGATCGCATGCGGGAGCGGCATTGCCGCGTTCGTCATCCGTGCCTGCATCGTCAACTCTCATCCCTGGGCTCTACTCAGTGGTCACCGACATGACGGATGAGATCGGGCGCAGGTAACGGAATGCCGCGATCAAGCTGCGCCGGGGCAGGCGTCCCGTCGTGCTCAAACGGGTTGGAGCGTGGGGTGGTGGATGCGGTTTCGGCGGGGGGTTTGGTGCGGGTCGAGCCATCGTGGGGGTGTCCAGTGCGGGATGCCGTCGAGCATGTGGCAGGTCCAGCCGAGGTTGGGGTGTTCGCGGTGGTGGTATCCGCACAGGA
>JAVHVL010000117.1:0-6975 GCA_032160565.1 Pseudonocardiales bacterium
CGGAACTTCTCCGCATCGGCGGCTGGACCTTCTCCGGCCGCCAACCTCCGGCCGTGGCGCATCAGCCGATTGAGTAGGCGGTTTGGTGTCGGGGGCACCCCGAGGTTCACGCCTGCTGGTCGTGCAACGTCCCTGGCCAGCTTCGAAGAGCCATCGGAGCTGATGTATGCCCTACCGTGGCGGCTAGTTGGCGCCGACGACCTTGAAGTTCTGGTCGACGAAGACGTGGTGCGGCCAGTTGACGCCGATGTTATGGACCTCGTACTCGCCGTTGCTCAGCTGCACAACCCGGTCCACGACGCCTCCCGGGTAGGCGGCCAGGGCAGCTTGCGTCGCCTTATCCGCTGTCGTTCCGCTGACGATCGTCCCCGAGCCCTCGGTGTAGTTCGCCGGGATCTGACCCGCCTGCTTTGCCGTGCTCGGCGCACCCTGCTGGAAGGGGACGACCCCTGCCGCCGAGGAAGCCGCAGATCCGCCGCTGCCGGCCGGTTGCACGATGACCTGCGTAGCCGTGATCGTCGTTCCGTTCGTCGTCCCGAGCGCGAGTACAGGTTCGCCCGCTGTAATGGCGCTCGACGAGGTCGCACCCGTGGCGTTCTGGTATGTCGTGGAGGACGCTTCGTTGACGGTCACCTTCTGACCCGCTGATGTCGTCATTGTGAAGCCGGACGAGGACAAACTGCTGACCGTGCCGGATGCTCCCCCTTCGGCCGGTCCGGACCGAGCGTTGGATCCCGCACCGCCGCCGGCAGCCGGTGCCCCGGCGCCGAACCCCGCACCGCCGGCGACGCCGCTGCCGGGCACGAAATGCCCCGCTGTCGACGAGGGGGACACGGCGAGCGCGATGGAAAGTGCGATCACCGCACACAGCAGCGCGGCGGCCACGATCCATCCACTGATTCTGTTCGACAGCAGCCGACCTACCCTTGGCCAGCGTGCCTGCTTGGCCGTGGTTACCGAGGCCGACGGGTCTGGCGAAGGCGCTGGCAGGGGAGTCGGCGCAGCGCCTGCTACGCCGGAACTTCCGGCAATCGACGCTCCTGACATCGCGCTCGCTACGGGGCGAGCGGGAATGCTCTCGTCGGGTCGTGTTGGTTCGAAATCCGTCATGACGGCGCTCCTCTGACTCAGGCAACTACGTAGAGCGTGCTTGCCGTTTCTTTGAAGTCTCTGTAGGCCGCCTGTGACCGGAGGGTGACTGCTCTGCTCTGCTTACGGTCCGCCTTACCGTCAATGTCTGAGCAGCCGGCGCACCAATGTGTTCGATGCAGGCGGATGTGCGCGCCGGTCCGGCCGCTACATCCCTTACGAGCCTCGCACGCAGGAGCGCGTCGAACAGGTGCTGGCTGAGACCCACTCCATCCTCGACGGGCCCGGCGACGTCGCCTATGCCGAACTCAGCCGACGTTGACGCCGAAGTCGCGGGCGATGCCGGCGAGGCCGGTGCTGTAGCCCTGGCCCACCGCTCGGAATTTCCACTCGCCGCTGTTGCGATAGAGCTCACCGAAGATCATCGCGGTTTCGTTCGAGGCGTCCTCGGTCAGGTCGAAGCGGGTCAGCTCGGCGTTGTCGGCCTGGTTGACCACGCGGATGTAGGCGTTGCGCACTTGGCCGAAGTTCTGCGAACGCGCGTCGGCATCGTAGATCGACACGGTGACGACGATCTTGTCCGCGTCGGTCGGCACGGCGGCGAGGTTCACCTTGATCTGCTCGTCGTCCCCTCCTCCGCCACCGACCAGGTTGTCACCCATGTGCTGGACCGAGCCGTCTGGGCTATTGAGGTTGTTGAAGAAGACGAAGTGCCCGTCAGAGAGGATCTTGCCGGAGGCGGCGACCATGAGCGCGCTCGCGTCCAGATCGAAGTCGGCGCCGCTGCTGACCCGCGCGTCCCAGCCCAGCCCCACGAGAACGGCGGTGAGGCCAGGCGCCTCTTTCGTCAGCGAGACGTTGCCACCCTTGCTGAGGCTGACGGTCAACGCACTTCTCCTGTCGCTGCTCATCGGCGACTTCGTGACACCAGATAGGTGTCAACCGATGTGGACCCAACGGTAGTGCTGCGTCGCCGACGGGCTCTGCCACACTCAGCAGCGTCACGGCGACGGTCCGTCAGGTGCTGAGGTCCGCACGTGAACACAGCCAACAATGCGGGTCGGCATCGGGTGCAGCCATCGGTACGCGGCCCGCGAGCGGGTCACGAGGTGAGCAGCACGAATCCGAGAGTGGCGGCGAGGGCCGCGAACCCGAGCGTGGCGAGCAGGTAGAGCAACTCGGTGCGGTGCCGGTTGAGATCCCGGCTGACGCGAGCAGCAGTGGCGGCCGTTACGTCACCGGCCCGGCGCGCGACGGTGGACGGCGATTCGAGCAAGGACTTGGACATCGTCATGCCTTCAGGATTACCCGTCTCGATCGGCGAGCGCACGGGCCCCCCGGTGTGGAAGTTCACAGCTCCCACTACGCGCGCTGATCCACAGGCTGTGGACGAATCCCGCGCCCGCTCCAGACATCCGGCGGATCCGGCGGATGCGCACGTCGCGTTCTCCGAGCAGTTCCGTGTGAGGGTCGAAGGTCACCTCGACGCATTCGCCGATTGTGAGCGCGGCAATTTGCAACTCGCTCACACCTCCGAAGCAGGTACCAGTCGCGGCGCGCCGCGAGATACAGAGCTGGGGCCTGAGCGTGGTCACGGCGCCGTAGCGGGTCGTAAATGGCAGACCGTGTCCACAAGCACTTACGCACGCGAGACCTGCGAGTCCGAGAACGGCCCAGGCGATCAGTGGCGTCCACCTATCCTTGAGCACGCTCGATCCACGCATCGCCAAAGCGCTACGGACCTGTTCCGGGCACGAAGCGCCAGCGAATGCGCGGTGCCCTTGTTGACTCCGCCCGGATAGTGCCACGTCATGAAATTGTAGAGGTCTTGGGTGCGTGCCCATGAGTAACTGTTCTGGTACGTCACAATCTGTGGGAGGTACTGCGTCCACCAGTTGTAGTCATTGGTGTAGTTCTGGCCAGCGTCCCGTAATTCGAGTTGTGGCCGTTCCACCACTTGCCTGCGTATTGCGCCGCGTTGGTTCCGTTGTAGGCCAGGGCCGACTGCTCCGGTCGGTAGAGGACCCAATCGAGGACCAATCTTTCCGGTCCTCGAGAATCGGGGAGTCCCGGGGAGGTGACGCCTGTGAAGGTCTCACAAAGTCTCCGGTACCGCCGACTTGCAACCAACCCCCATCACAGATGGCGGTTAGCAATGGCGACCGACGGTCCCGTTCGTGCCACGCTTGACAATTCAGGCACTAGCACGGCGATGAGGGGCGATAGCGACCATGGCTGGGCACGTCGTCGGCACTGTCGACCGTCCAGCGCGCCCGCTGCGCATTCGGTCGCTGGCCAGCGTGAGGCGCAAGGTCGGACAACGTCTCATCGTGTTGGGTGTGGTCGCCGCCATTGTCGTTCTGGATCAAAGCATCAAATGGTGGGCTTGGCGGAATGCCTCCGGAGTTCGCATCAATTACGGTGGCGATGTCCTTGCGCCTGCCGTCGTCGCCAAGTGGTACCGAGGACCCGTGGCCGGCGCACTGCTCGATGCGCTCGGTTCAGGCCTGCTGATCACGGCCGGATCGTTGTTCGTGCGCAGCCGCCGACCGATTCCGGTGTTGATCGCCGGGGCGCTGGTCATCGGCGGCTGGAGCAGCGACATTCTCGATCGTCTGGTCATGCATTACTGGACTGCGCCGGGGAGCGTTCGCGGTGTCGTGGACTTCATTCCGATCGGTCCGCATTACTACAACGTCGCAGACCTGCTCATCATCGGCGGCACGCCGATGTTCGTCCTGGCCGTGGCCGGCTCAGCCCTGCGAAGGTTCGTCATGAGGCGGGCGGGCACCCGCCAGGTGACATCGCGGACGCATCGTCCGCGGTGGGCTCGGATGCTGACGCTGGTCGTAGCCACCGAGATCGTCATGGCAGCCATCAGCGGGATCGACGCGGCGACCTTCGGTGGGGTGACCGCCCCCGTCCCGTCGGCGGCGAGCGTCAGTGAGCAAGCCTGGCACATCACCCACCGCGGCAGCTTCATCCCGATCTGAGCGCGCAAGAAGCGGGACCGCCCGGTGAACCCGCCGTTGGCGAGCCCAGCAGCGTCTGAGGTGCAGGCGTGTGACCATGGGTCGGTGCGGGTGCGCGGGGGCCTTCTGGGAAACGGCGCACTGCTCCGCGCTCAGCTGTCGTTCGGAGCCGCGTTCACGGCGGAGTGGTCGTTCACGGTCGCTGTCGGCCTGGTTGCCTTCGCGGACGGCGGCGCCGTTGCTATCGGTCTGGTCGGACTGCTCCGACTCCTGCCGGCGGCGCTCCTGGCGCCGGTCATTGCGGCCTACGCCGACCGGGTGCCGCGCGAACGCGCGTTGTTCGCCTCCAGCGCCGTACGGGGCGTTGCGACGCTCGCGGCGGCACCCGTCCTGGCCGCTGGTGGCCCCGTCGCGGTCGTGTACGCGCTGGCCGTCGTGTCCACGATCGCCTTCACGCCGTTCCGGGCAAGCCACTCGGCCCTGATGCCGTCGCTGTGTCGCACCCCGGACGAGCTGACGTCGGTCAACGTCGTCCGGGGCGCGCTGGACTCACTCAGCGTCATCCTCGGCGGTCTGGCCGCAGCCCTGCTGGTAGCGGTTTGGGACGTCTCCGCGGTGTTTGTCTTCGCCGGGGTGTGCGCCTTGATCTCCGCGGCGCTGGTCGTCCGGCTGAACTACGAACGCATACCGCTTCCGGCGGCGCGACGACGACACCTCTGGTTCGAGATCCGTGACGGGCTCGACGCGGTGGCCTCGAACGCCGGGGTGCGAGTAGTAGTGGGGCTCGTCGTGCTGCAGGCCGCGATCCGCGGCGCGTTCACCGTCTTTGTCGTCGTCGTCGCGATCGACCTGCTCGACCGCGACCAGTCGAGCGTCGGGGTGCTGCAGGGTGCAGTCGGCATCGGGGCGCTGGCCGGCAGCATCGCATGCACGTTGCTGGTCGGCAGTCGCGCCATGACGCGCTGGCTCGGCGTCGCCATCGTCCTGTGGGGGGTGCCGATAGCGGTGATCGGCCTTCTGCCGTACTACGTCGTCGCTCTTCTGGCGGCCGGGGTCATCGGCATCGGCAACGCGATGGTCGACGTCACTGCGTTCACGCTGGTCGCGCGCATGGTTCCCAACGCCGTTCTTGCGCGTGTCTTCGGCGTCCTCGAGAGCCTTGGCGCCTTTGCCGTAGGCATCGGGTATGTCCTGGCGCCGCTGCTGATCGAGCTCCTCGGTACCCGGGGCGCGCTGCTGACGGTCGGTGCCGTCGCGCCAGTCGTGTGTCTCCTCTGGTGGCGGCGGCTGATCGCGATCGACCGGTCGGTGGCCGTACGGACCGACGACATCATCCTGCTCCGGCAGGTGCCGATGCTCCGGCCGCTGCCAGTGCCGGTCATCGAGCAGCTCGCTCACGGCCTCTTCCGCACCGAGCTGGGCCCGGGCGAGGCGGTGTTCGAAGCAGGCAACACCGGCGACAGCTTCTACGTCGTCGCCGGCGGCACCGTGAGGGTGCTCGACGGGGACCGGGTCGTACGCACCATGGGACGGGGTCAAGGCTTCGGTGAAATCGCGCTGCTCGGGAACACCACCCGGACCATGACAGTGCGAGCAGTCGACCATGTCCAGCTCTACGGCATCAGCAGTAGCGACTTCCTCCCGGCGGTCACCGGCATCCGCGAGGCCCGCTCAGCAGCTGACGCCGCGAAGTCGGCGTACCTCACCCACGCGCCCGGGACGCCGGTGGAAGACCCCCGATAGCAAATAGGACCAGGCGGCCCCATGCCCATGCCACATGCTCGCGCGCGCACTAGGTGCGTTCACGTGAACGCACCACCGACCGCTACGTGCGCTGTGCGTTCGGCCGGCGGTGCCCCGCCGTGCTGTTGCCCTGATCGCTGACGTGCTGCTTCGGCTTCTTCGCGATGCGGAGCAGGCTGGCCGCGGCGTCGCGTGCGGCCAATGCCGCGCCGGCGTTGTTGTCGAGTTGGGCGGAGATGTTCGACCCGTCGTAGAGCAGCACGAGCTGCTGGATGAGCGCGTCCGGATCGGTGTAGCCGGCTTGGGCGACGAGTGCTCCGAACAAGTCGTGCAGCCAGGTGCGGAAGTCTTTGGTGGCGAGGGCCTCGGCGCTGCCCGGGGCGGCTTCGGCGGCCGCGTTCATGAAGGCGCAGCCACGGAAGTCCGGTTGGGCGAAGAGCTCGGCGAGGGCGTCGAAGACGGCAAGGATCTTCGCGGTAGGGGTGCGGGCCGTCGCCATGTGGTTGTCGATTCGGGCGGCCCAGGCGGCGTGCCGGTTCTCGAGGTAGGTGCGAACGAGCTCGTCCTTGCCGCTGAAGTTGTAGTACAGCGAGCCCTTGGCCACCCCGGATTCTTCGAGCACCCGATCGATGCCGACGGTGTGCACGCCCTCTTCGTAGAACAGCCGGTCGGCCGCGGTGAGCAGGCGCTCGCGGGCCGGACGTCGAGGTGTGCTCGACGGTGCGGTCATCACTTCACCCTACGTGCGCTGACTCGGTCGAGGGACCGCACCGCCGAGCCGGCATCCTCGTGATGCCGGCCCGGCGCAGCGTTCAGCCATCGATCAGATCGAATTCATTGCCCTCGGGATCGCCGAGGGTCACCCAGTGGGCACCATTGCGCACTTCGTTGAGCGTGGTGGCGCCGAGCCCGATCAACCGCTCGAGTTCGGCCGCGAACTCCGTCGTGATGAGGTCGAAGTGCATCCGGTTCTTGACGGCCTTGTCCTCGGGCACGGCGTGGAACCCGATCCGCAGCCCGGACGGAGTGCCGTTCGGAGCTTGGACGACGGCGTTCTCGCTACTGCCACCGGCAGTTACGGTGCCGCCGAGCGTTGCGGCCCAGAAGGTCGCGACGCGGTTCGCATCTCGGGCGTCGAAGCTGACGCCGAAGACATTGCTGGACATGGAGG